>NZ_AAWS01000023.1 GCF_000169175.1 Microscilla marina ATCC 23134 | reverse complement strand
CAAAAGGCAATGTAGTAACCAAGGGTGCTATGTGACAGGCAAACGCCACGGCAGTGGCGGGAACTCATGACCATGTATGCAGGCTACCATTATATAGAGTATACCTATAGGCAGGGAGTAGTAAAAGAAATATTTGATTACAGTGCTTGGGGCAAAAATAAAGATTCACCTAAAAGGATTGAAGACCATTATGTATTACAGCCTGACTCAAGAAATTATACGGTGCACGAAATATACTGGGATGGAAAGCTAATAGGGAAAAAAACGAAGAAAAAACAAGAGTTGTAAGGGCTGGAATAACTATTAATGTAAAACGCAAAGTTTGGGACAAAGGCATTCCCTGGAAGCAACAGTGGACTATACTTAAGACTGATAAAAACGGCAAAAGCCTAGGGCACAAGAAGCACGGGCATTGGAAACTTTGGAACGAAGACGGTACCCTGCAAAAAGAGACTTGGTATGACATGGGCAAGCTGCTGAGGCAAAAGCGGTATGAGGGGGGCCAATTGGTAGAGGATAAGAAGTATTAAACAAAAAACTCCTCGTAGTGGGGGAGTTTTTTTGTGCCCAAAAGTATGGCCATAAGCTAGACCTGGGCCAGGTGGCGCGCCAATATGCCCAGGCGCTGGACACCACCGCCAAAGATGCCTCCATGAACGACTACCTGGAGATGCTGGAGGGGGTGTACGAACGCGCCCTTGACCCTGCCATCAAACAAGGCGAAAAAGGTGCCCCAAAAGTAGACCGCGAAAACCAACACGTGGTGCACGATAAGGGGCTGGAGAAGGAAAAGGGAAGGCTTGAGGGTATAGCAGAAGAAACTAGAAGCATACCTGCCAATGTAGTGAGTACTAAACCAGATTCGGGGCGTTATGTAATAGATAGGGTGGATAATGTGAACTATGTTGTGGGTTCCATATTACGCTTAAAATTTGTAGGGACTTATCAAGGGAAGAGAGCAATATTTAAAGATGTAGTAGTAACTGTGGTAGCCCCACCAAGAACAGTAAAAGGAGTAAAGTATGTGCAAGTAACCTATGCCTATGACCAACACATACAACTAGAAGGTAGAGCCCGAAAAGTTTACTTTAAAAAAGATGATAGTAAAAGTTTTTATGTGAAAATTAACTAATCACTATATGTTGAGAGTAAGTATTATATTATGTTTTTTGTGGGCAGTGCCGTTTGGGGCATTTGCCCAAATGCCTCCAGGTAAATTTGATTTAGACTTAGAGCTTAAGCACCGTGAAGGGAGAACTTATAAAGAAGAAAAGTATTACAAAAATGGCAAGCTCGATAGTGTATACCGCAAGTGGGATGCCGCTACCGGGCAAAAACTCACTGAGGGCTACTATATAGAAGGCAAACGCCACGGGGAATGGACGGAGTGGCTCAGCAATACCCAACGCCACAACTATATGCGCTTTACTTATGCGCATGACACCCTTAAAAAGTTGTATCATTATTATGGTTGGGCAAGCTCTAAAAATGATTCAATTAAAAGCCATGAATACTTATATAAATTTGACCCTAACGGGAAAAAATATATTGAGCATAGGATTAGTTGGAGTCGTGAGTACATAGGGAAAAAAACGAAGAGTTGATAATGGTGATAAAAAATAATCATCATGTAGAAAGCAGAAAACGCAAAGTTTGGGATAAGGGCATTCCCTGGAAACAAGAGTGGACGGTAAAACAATACGACAAAAACGGCAAAAGCTTAGGGCACAAACGCCACGGGCATTGGAAACTTTGGAACAAAGACGGTACCCTGCAAAAAGAAACCTGGTATGACATGGGCAAGCTGCTGAGGCAAAAACGGTATGAGGGGGGCCAATTGGTAGAGGATAAGAAGTATTAAACAAAACAAAAAACTCCTCGTAGTTGGGGAGTTTTTTTGTGCCCAATAGACATCAGCAAAACCGCCCGGGAGTATAGCCAAGCTGCCCAAAAAACCACTAAAGGCACCATGGACGACTACCTGGCGAAGCTAGAGGGGGCTTGTGCCCGCACCCTGGACCCTGCCATAAAAAAGGGCAAAGAAGATGACCCCAAGGTAGACCGCGAAAACCAACACGTGGTGCACGATAAGGGGCTGGAGAAGGAAAAGGGGAAGCTGGAGGGGATAGCTAAAAAAGCTAGAAGTATTCCTGAAAACACCATTAGTCATAAACCTAAAGGACACTATATAATAGAAGGTGTAGAGAAGTCTTCTTATCCTGTGGGTTCGGAACTTATCCTTAGATTTTATGGTACTTATCATGGACAAAAGGCGGATTTTAATGGGATAAGGGCAGTAGTAGCAGAAGCACCAAAAACAGTAAAAGGGGTGCGTTATGTACGGGTAAGGTTTCCTTATGACCAAACAGTAATCATCAAAGGAACTAATAAAAGTGTGTATTTTACCCCCGATTTAGGCAAGTTTTATATCAAGATTAACTAGAAAAGAACAATGAATTATATCAAAATGAACAATTATGCTTTATGTATGCTGTTGTGGTTTTTGCCCTTGGGGGCAAAAGCCCAACGCTCCATAGAGTTTACCTGGCAAAAAGAACAGGAACACCGGGCAGACAAACAATATACCGAAGAAAAACACTATAAAAAAGGGAAACTACACGGGGTATATAAAAAACTGGATGCCCAAGGTCAGGTAGTAACCAAGGGGTGCTATGTGGCAGGCAAACGCCACGGCAAATGGTGGGAACTTATGACCATGTATGCAAGCCATCATTATATAGAGTATACCTATAGGCAGGGAGTAGTAAAAGAAATATTTGATTACAGTGCTTGGGGCAAAAGTAAAGATTCACCTAAATGTACTGAAGACCATTATATATTACAGCCTGATGCAAGAAACTATAATGTACATAGAATATACTGGGATAGAGAACGGTTAGGGAAAAAAAACGAAGAAGAGACCCGGGTTATTAGAAAAGGGGAGATCGTTTATCGTAAAACCAAACGTTGGGACAAAGGCATTCCTTGGGAAATAGAAGAAAAAAAAGCTTTGTACGACAAAAACGGCAACAGTTTGGGCTTAAAGAAACATGGCTATTGGGCAATATGGAACAAAGACGGCACCCTGCAAAAAGAAACCTGGTATGACATGGGCAAGCTGCTACGGCAAAAGCGGTATGAGGGGGGCCAATTGGTAGAGGATAAGAAGTATTAAACAAAACAAAAAACTCCTCGTAGTTGGGGAGTTTTTTTGTGCCCAATAGACCTAAGCAAAACCGCCCGGGAGTATAGCCAAGCTGCCCAAAAAACCACTAAAGGCACTATGGACGACTACCTGGCGAAGCTAGAGGGGGCTTGTGCCCGCACCCTGGACCCTACCATAAAAAAGGGCAAAGAAGACGACCCCAAAGTAGACCGCGAAAACCAACACGTGGTGCACGATAAAGGGTTGGAGAAGGAGAAGGGGAAGTTTGAAGGAATCGCTGAGGAAGCTCGAAGTATACCCACTAGTGTAGTGAGTGCTAAACCAGATTCAGGGCGTTATATGGTAGATGAAATAGGAAATGCTAATTACTCGGTAGGTTCTACCCTTAGTTTAAGGTTTGTAGGAACCTACCAAGGTAAAAGTGCACGTTTTGAAAAAGTTGTGGTAACTATAGTAGCTCCTCCAAAAACGGTAAAAGGGGTAAAATATGTAAAAGTGACTTATGCCTATGACCAATACATACAACCAGAAGGGAGAGCCCAAAAAATATACTTTAAAAAAGATGATACCAAAACCTTTTATGTAAAGATTAACTAACACTTATATGTTGAGAATAAATATCATATTATGTTTTTTATGGGCAATGCCTTTAGGGGTGTTTGCCCAAAGGCCTTCTAGTAAGCTTGAACTAAAACTAGAACTTGAGCACCGCCAAGGGAGAGCCTTTAAAGAAGAAAAGTATTATAAAAATGGCAAACTCGATAGTGTATACCGCAAGTGGGATGCCGCTACCGGGCAAAAACTGACCGAAGGCTATTATATAGAAGGCAAACGCCACGGCGAGTGGACAGAGTGGCTCAGCAACACCCAGCGCCACAACTATATGCGCTTTACTTATGCGCATGATACCCTCAAAAAGTTGTATGAGTACTTTGGTTGGGCAAATGCCCAAAGCGATTCCATCAAAAGTAATGAATACTTTTACACCTTTGAACCTAACCCTGATAACTTCACTCTGCATAGAATTAATTGGAACACCACACGCATAGGGAAAAAAACGAAGAAGAGTATGTAGTAATTAGGGATAAACTACATGTAGTCAAAAAAAAAATAAAACGTTGGCGCAGTAGTGGTTTACCTTGGGAAACCGAAGAAAAAAAGAAAGCCTACGACCAAAATGGCAATAGTTTAGGTATAAAAAAACATGGCTATTGGGCAATATGGAACAAAGACGGCACCCTGCAACAAGAGACTTGGTATGACATGGGCAAGCTGCTGAGGCAAAAGCGGTATGAGGGGGGCAAGTTGGTAGAAGATAAGAAGTATTAAACAAAAAACTCCTCGTAGTGGGGGAGTTTTTTTTTCAATCATTGTAATACGCTTTTTGAAAAGCAGAAATGGCCTCCCCTGCCTGTAATATATGCAAATAAAAAAGAAGGGAAGAGAGGGCAACCCTTACTAAAAATAAAAAAAACCACCAATACAGTTTTAAAGTTGTTTTACCCGACTTACGATTAGATAAGAGCACCTGACCAAAAAATTGACTTTTACTTTTTGCAACACCTTGACTCTAAAAAACAAAACAAATTGACTTCAAATTTATTTGTTACAGTTCAAATTTTTGGTTGGGCATTGGAGCTATTTTCATAAGAACTTAACCGTGCTAAAACAACATTAAAAATCTTTTAATCAAATAGTTAAGTTGGGCTTGATTATTTGTACACTTGTGGATATATTGCCCAATATTTTCGTTTGTGTACCTGCATTCCTTTTAGTTAAACACTTTGTTTGGGCATTCATTCCAGGGTGTCTATTTGCCCTAGTTGTAATATATACCACCAAACAATAGGGATTGATGGCAACATAAAGAAAAAAACTTCAAAAGCTAGCAAAAACAGTTTTTACATTATACTGTCTTGGGCTGCTTTGCCACCCATTGTAAATTACCCCAAAGACACTTAATTATTGCTTAATCACTACTTTCCTTTCCTTAATTATGTTCAAGTGGGCATCCTACGCTTTTGTGCGTTTCACGTTCTTTTTTATTCTGGGCATTTGTTTTGGTTTATACAAACCACCCACCAGTATCAAGTTATGGTATTTGCTTTTTTATGGTAGTGGTGCAGCATACATAGTTGTATTCTCTATTTCCCGTTTTTTTCATCGCTTTGCCTTTACTCCAGTTACTGGGTGCCTGGCGGGTTTGATGCTTTTTTGTTTTGGCGTACTCAGAACATTTCAGGTAACCGAAGCCCACCATCCACAGCATTTGTTGCACCAGTCCGACACCGTTACTCACTACCTGGCGGTGGTGCAGAATTCTTTACAAAAGAAAACCAAAAGTTATCGCACCAGGTTGAGCGTCTATCAAGCAAAAGTGAGGGGTAACTGGGTGCCTGCTGTAGGTCAGGTACTACTTTATATCAAAAAAGACAGCCTTGCTCCTGTACCTCACCTACAGCACGGTCAGGTATTGTTGGTGCAAGGCACCCCCTTGCGAGTAGAGCCACCCAAAAACCCCCAACAGTTTAACTATCAGCGCTATCTGGCACGGCAAAACATTCACCACCAACACTTTGCTACCTCATTAAGTTATCAGATCATCGATACCTCGTTGGTGCACCCAGTGCTGACGCTGCCAGAAACTTTACGTGGCTATTGCGATGCCCAGCTAAAGGCTTTGGTCAAAGGCTCGCAAGAGTATGGCATTGCTACAGCCTTATTACTAGGTGTAAAAGATCACATAGACAGCGACATAAAAAACGCTTACTCTGGGGCAGGGCTTATGCACTTGTTGGCAGTGTCGGGGTTGCACGTAGGTTTTATTTACCTTATTCTCCACTTGTTGCTTAAGCCTCTCAAAAAACTACCCAGTGGAGAGCTATGGTATACACTCACCATTATTGGCTGCCTGTGGTTGTACGCCTTTGTTACAGGGCTATCGGCATCGGTTATGCGGGCGGTGGCTATGTTTTCGGTCATGGCCACAGCCAAAGCCACCCAAAGGCGCACCAACATTTACAATACCCTTGCAGTGTCGGCTTTTGCTTTGCTGGTTTACAATCCACTCATGGTTACCTCGGTAGGTTTCCAACTATCTTACATTGCAGTAGCAGGCATTGTATACATACAACCCAAAATATATCAATGGCTACACTTTACGCATTGGTTGCCCGATTATTTATGGCAGCTCACGTCAGTATCTATAGCAGCTCAAATTGCCACTTTTCCGTTGGCACTGTATTACTTCCATCAGTTTCCCAATTATTTTTTACTGTCCAATTTGCTTGTTTTGCCGTTGGCTCCAGTATTGTTGGTATTGGGTATTTTTACTTTGCTTTTGTCTTTTGTGCCTTGGCTCAACGAAATACTGGGCTATTTGCTCAGGTTGTTTATAGAAACCCTCAACATGGTCATTGTTGCCCTCAATAAACTACCCCTGGCAATTGCCGAAGGAATTTATCTACGCACAGCAGACCTATGGCTGATTTATGTAAGCATGATCAGTTTTTTTTGGGTATTTCAGTACAAAAAGTTATACTATCTAAAGGTCTCGGTGGGCTGTATACTGGTATTGGCAGGCGCCAGACTATACAACAACCATCAATGCCAGCAACAGCAGGAGTTTGCCATTTTTCAACTCAATAAACACCCCCACCTACAGTTTACTCAAGGTACTCAAAGCTTTTTTATTGCTAAGGCAGGTTTGCAGCAGGAGCATCAAACACTGGGGTTCAATATCGATACCTATTTATGGAGTAAGGGCATCAGGCAACGGGTATTTTTAGATGCCCAACAAAACCAAAAAAATAAAGAAATAGGGTTTGCTTATCGCAAAAAAGAGAAGTATGCTTTGTTATACTGGAAAAATAAAAGTTTTTTGATTTTGCAAAAATACCTGCGTTACCGCGAATTAAAAAAGTTCAAAAATATCAAAACCGACTATCTAATCATTCAAAACCGGGCGGTATGGAGCCTTGCCAGGCTTTGCAAAGTGGTACAACCAACCCATATTATCATTGACGACTCCAACGGTTTTTATCGAGGGCGCAAGCTTTACCAGGAAGCCCAGCAGATGGGCGTACCATGTACTTGGATAACTAAAAACGGGGCGTTTATTCTTAAGCAGTAGCCAAGGGGTGGGCAAGGGTACAGCAGCAGGACTCCACAAAAAAAGAATATTTATGGGGCTTTATCAACAAAAAAGGTGAATGGATGATCAAACCCAGGTTTGACGAAGTATCTGATTTTTATTGTATTAACAAGTAAAGCCCCCATGTATACCAATATAGCAAGAGAAATGCCTAATTAAAAATTAGCTTCAATCATATAACCCTTGCCATTGGCGCCTACAATATGAAAGATGTTGTTAAGCCTAAAAATATTGCTTGCGGCACTTCCTGCATACTCGGTGAGGCGGGTAGAGGCAAAGTTGACAGGGTTGAACACCGAAAAATAATGGGTAGAGTTGTCGTTGGCTTTTTTCGAGAAGTAATAAATTTGGTTATTGGCAGTAAATGTACTCAATATAGTAGTTTCGGGCAACTTGCCCGATATGTTGGTGGCCACAGTGAGGGTTTTGGCTACTGGCTCAAACCGATGGATTGCCTGGGCACTCTGGGCAAAGTTGGTCAATACGATATGTACCTTGTCGCCCGCCATTTGTGCCAGGGCCACTTGATCGTAGTTTTTGGTTACTACCCCATAAGTATTGGTCACCTTTGAGTTGGTAAGGTCTATTTCCGACACCTTCAGGTTTTTGTTTTGGTCATTGCCTGCAATGGTAGATATTCCCACCACAAACAATTGATTGTTGGCTACAAACAACCTTGTACCTTCAGCCTCTATAGTAGCATGGGCATTGATGGCACCTGTGTCGAGGTTGATGCTATAAAAATGCCATTTCGATGCCTCAGGGTAACCCACATAATGCTGCCCGTTAAACATAAATGCGCTGGCGAGCTTATTGTCAAAAAATGCCCCTGCCAACGAAGCTAGTTGATTTTCTTTTTTAATGCTCCACTCACCACTTTGTGGGTCATACTCCCATAAATAGAGCGATTGTGACGACAAGTTGCCCCCAATAAGGTAACCCTTGCCGTTGGTGGCAAAACCTAATTGGGTATTATTGCCAAATTGTGCCAGGGGGCTATTGATAGGTCTGAAGTGCCCCAGGGTATTGGCAGCCAAAGTATTAAACTGTACCGTATCTGTTCGAATGGTGGTATCTGGCAGAGTAAGTAGTGCTGTAATGTAGTGAGTGCTGTTGGGCATGAGCCCGGTAGCCCTAAAGGGCAATACATCGCCTTTGGTAAAGCTCTGGGTGCCAAAACCTGCCAAAAACTCTACCGACAACGAAAGGTCAGGGTTGATACTGTGAACAAACCGAATGCTGTAGGGGGTAGATACACCACTTTGGGTAATGTCTAATATAGCACTGGCCTGGCTGGTAGCATAATAATCTGTTCTGAGGCTAATCTTAGGATAAGCCACAGTAGAACGAACCACTATTTCTTCTCGTTTGGGGGTGCATTGCCATAGCAAAAAAGGCAAAAATGTAATAAAGAAAAGGCTGGATGATCTTTTCAGTTTTTTTTTCATATTCTCGTGAAGTTATACTACTTAAATCCCTTACTTAAGTGGATGGTTTTGAGTGCAAAAGTAAAAGAGCTTAAGATAAGTTCTTAATCTTTTAAGATTATAAAAGTACAAGTGTATGAGGCATCGGGTAAAGTGCCTGTTTTATTGAGTCCAAATTGCGCCACATACTGCGTGCTTGCCCTCAACCCAAAAGCCATAAAACTATTAAGCCCTGTATGCCTTTTAGTCATCTGCAAAAATAAAGTATATCAGAAAAACTAAAGTGTGTAGACACTATATTGTTTGAACAAACCCATAAAAACTAAAATACTCACCCTGATTTTGACTTGTCGGTCAAAATTAGGGTGAGTACAATATATGTTGTGCCAATATTGGTTTTAAAAACTACATCCTGTAAAAGTAAAAGTGACTGTGAAAAAGAACCTTTGACCAATCACTACATCTTTGTTGTTGTAATTATATTGAAAACCTTCATCTGAAAAAGCCACCGTTTCTACATTGCGAATGCTGTTGATTGGCAGAAAACCTCGCCACTCGTAATCAAACATTCTGATATCTTGAATAGGAAGTGGTTGGGTCCATTGGTCACGAAAATGGGCAATAAAAAAGCATAAGTCTTCTTGACCAAATAAGGCATAAGGGCTCAATTTATCTTCATAAGTATACTTTCTGAGTACAGTACCCGATTGGTTTTTTACCTCGGTTACATTGCCTCTGGCATCATAAGTATAGAAGAACTCTATCCTGAGAGTAGTAGCGGCTGCGTCTGCATAAAGCGCCCAACTTGTGCGCTGTCCCTGGGCATTATAAGCAAACTTCCAGAACTCTATAAAATTATTATCCTTGTCCGTAATTTGTATGGTAGTGAGCAAGTTGGTACTGTAAGTATAGGTATAGCGATACTTGATAACATTATCTAAAGTATACACCACCTCTTTGATGGTGTTGTCGCCATTGTAGTTTACTTTATAAAAAGAGTTAGCGCGCTTGTGATAACTAATGGTTTCGAGCCTGTTTTTCGTATCATACGTAAAAGTTTGGTCAAATGCTTTGGGTCCATTGTTGGTCACAAATTCTATTTTACCCAACTTACAACTGTTACTAATACAGGGCTTTACCTCTACAGTAGAAGAATACCCAGAAACCTGATCCAGTCTTTTGGCACGTATGCGGTAGTAATAAGTTTGCCTAAAATCAAGGGTGGTTACTTCATACGATGTGCCTGGTACTTCTTTGTCTTTATAACCTGGCAAAAACTCCTTAAACTCAGGGTCGGAAGCTACATCCAGCAAAAACAAGTTTACTTCAGGTCCCTCGTTTTTTTGCCAGTTGGCGGTAAAGAAAAAAGCCCGTTGATTACTGGGTGCTTGCGATATGGGCGCAGGCAAAGCATTAGTGACCACCGACTGAATGTTTGAGTACTCAGACGATGACTGTTGTTGTTCTGCTTTTATGCGGTAAAAGTATGTTTGGTTAATCAACAAGCCTTCTACCAGTGCTGTTACACCGGTGAGCTTGCTCATTGTTTTGACAATATTGGTAAAACTGTTATCAGTGGCTACCTCCAGGGTATAACTTATAGCAAAAGGCATTTCTTTCCAATTGGCTCTAAAGCTCAAGGGTTGAATGTCGGTAGCCTCATAAGCAACAGGCTTATCTAAGGCAGTGGTAGTTACCTGAATGACATTAGAATTTCGGGATGTTTGATTAGAGATTTGAGCCCGTACCCGGTAATAATAAGTAGAAGATGACTCAAGTGAGGTAATCACAATGGAGGTGCCGTCTTCTACTGTTCTGTCTTTATAATTGGCTACAAACTCAGTAAAGTTTTCATCCAAAGCTACGTCTATTTCGTAATTGGTGGCACCTGTTACCTTTTGCCAATTGGCGTTAAATCCCGCAGCATTGATTGATGTAGCATCTAGTGCCTTGGGTAATGGTAGTAAAAATTCTTTCTCGAATAACCTGCAACTATGAAAGATACAAGATAGACAAAGTAGTAGAAATAGTTGTTTAAATTTTAGCATAATTACCTATATATAGCAGTGTATGTAGCAGACCAGTTTGTACACTTGAATTAATAGTTAGGGCCTCCTAAGAAACGCGTTCTTTTACCCACATCGTATTTTCTAATGCATACTATTTTTTTAAAGAAAAAACGAGATTGGTTTTCAGTAGAATGTATTGGAAGTGTATGGCTTGTTATTAGAAAAATATCAAAAAGCTTGATTGATGGGATAAAACCAAGTAAAGTACCTGGATGTAGTATTGAAACTTTATGATGCAATTATACTAAAAATGCTCGTAAAATGCTTGCTTAATGTAATTAATTCGGTGATTTTTCATAAAAAAGGAGGTGTATGTCTTTCACTCTTTGCTTTGACAATTCCAGTAAAAATACAACTGAATGTAATAGCAATAGTCTACAACACCAACAGGTACAAGCCCTTAGGTATAGATGCTTCAGGCGAAATACCGTTCCAAAGGCAACTCTTTTAGGGAAGTCTACATGATAGTACACGGTTTTGTTTTCTTAGGCATATTAACAAGCTTGTAAGCTACTTCTAAAAGTTAACTTATGCACTTGAGTAAAAACGCCAGCAAACCGAGAAATGTCACAAAATACCCTCATTTTCAAACAAAAAAGCCCTACAGCGATTTACCATAGAGCATTGCCCTGTGTTATATTTTTTGTGTTTGTTTTAACTCCGGTTGATAATTTGGTTGAGCACAAACTTACTCATGGCGTCATTTGCCAGTGTTACATTGTTATTCATAATCAAATTACCCAAAATACCAATAGCTTCTTCAGTTTTACCCTCTTTGTCAAGTACCAACGCTTTGTTAATCAGCAAATTACCCTCTGTTTCTGCATCTGGATTTTGGGCAAGGCCAGCAGCAATTGCCTTCATTCTTTGGGTACTGTCATCGTGCAGGGTAGCAAGCTCTTTCCAGGCAGGGGCAAAGTCGGGGCATTTTTGGGCTATAGAGGAAGCAATCTCTAATTTTTCCTGTTCGTTGTCTGTCCATTCTATTTTAAGGTAAGTAAGGTACAAACCAGGCGGAAATCGTCCATCAAGTTCGCCTTCCAGGGCATAAATAGCTGTTTTGGCAGTAAAAAAGCCACGAGGTTCCAGTTCGTCGGTCAATCGGTAATATTGAAGCGCTTGTTCGTAGTTTTTTTGCAGCAAATAAGTAAAAGCAAGGTCATACACTGGGTAAGGCCAATGGTCTGCCATTAGGCAAGTCTTTTTCAAAAGTTCAATTGCTTTGTCATAGTTTCCGTATTGTTGCCCTTCTTGCCGGGCTTTTTGATGAAGCTCAATGGCCTCAAAAGGAATTTGTTCGCGCCCTATCAACGCAAAGTCAACGTGTCCTTTGGTTACATAAGCCAGGTCTTCGCGTGTAATACGATTTCCTTGTTCGTCCTCAAAAATAACATCATTACTCATAGTAGTTTGATTGATTAAAGTGTGATCGTCCAAACTAATAATACATATTATTAAAACAATAAACAATTAGCAAAGAAGGAATTAATGCTGTGAATTAACCTCGACTTTTTGTTTTTATAAAGTTTGTTAAGTCCTAATGCTCAAATGCAAGTTAATGAAAGTCCATCCAGCTTGAAATAGTAGTATCAAACCAAGTTCAACACTGATCTAAGAGTATCTATTCAAGCATTGGGTCTCTAATTGAGTACCTTTCTTTACAAAGTAAGTTCATCTATGAGTTTATTGTGGCTTTTTTGCCTCTTCAGAGAGGTTTGTTTTCACTCACAAACTCCTACTACTTTACTGAAAAACAGAGACGACTTCTTTTATTAAATCTTATTTTTGGTTCAATACTCGACTAAACTCTAGCATCCCTAAGGAAAAAGTTGAAATCCGCTCAAAATATTACTTTTAGAATAAAATTTGTTATTATTCGTTTATAATTGCAGAGTTAATGGTAATCAACACAAACAACCAAATAAAAATATTTGTTAGAGTTGTATTAAATCAAACATCAATTATATGTCAGACGAAGAATATCACATATTTACCGGAAAAGAAGAAATCAAACGTCCCTCTAAATTATTATTATTAACCGAGCTGGGTCGGGCAAGTTTTGGGTTGGGGGCTTATTTTATGTCATTGCCCTGGCTACAGTTCATGCCCAAAGGCGATGAACATCCGGTGTTGGTACTTCCTGGTTTTATGACTACAGACACTACTACTGCCCCTCTGCGCTTTTACCTCAAAAGCCGTAACTACACCCCTTACCGCTGGAAAATGGGGCGCAACCTTGCTAATTTTCACGAAATAGAAGAAAAGATATATGATCGCCTACTGGAACTCAAAGATATTCATGGACGCAAGGTAAGCATTGTGGGATGGAGCCTGGGCGGAGTGTATGCCCGCGAAATAGCCCGCCGCCACCCTGACGCTGTACGCCAGGTTATCACGCTTGGCTCTCCGTTTGGCGGAATCACTGGAGAAAACAACATCGAGTGGATTTATGAAATGGTCACAGGACGCAAGGTGTCTGAAGTAGATCATATACCCGAAGAAATTGTACAGAATATTCCGAAAGCACCTCCGGTGCCTACTACAGCTATTTATTCAAAAGCTGACGGAGTAGTAGCCTGGCAGCATTGCATGGAGAAAAAAGAGGGACCAATTACCGAAAATGTGCAAGTAACTGGTAGTCATATTGGTCTGGGACACAACCCGGCTGTACTTGCTTGTATTGCTGAGCGGCTCAACCAACGCGAAGGTGAATGGATTCCTTTTAAACATACTACAATGGGTAAATTGTTTTACTCACATTACTTTTAAATGAGCGACCAGGCTCAAGCAACAAGCGACAAGTGTCTGTAGTGATACTTGTCGCTTTTTTATGTTTAGTACTAACGTCTATTGAACAACTCCCATACTTGTCACTTATAACTAACAAACTCATAACCCACTGAAAATAAGTACACTATGTTTTTTCATTACCTATGAACCGAATCTACAGCAGCTTGCTGTGATGAGCTCAACGCAGTTAAACAGGGCATACCTAGTAGAGGTTATGCCGACATCCCGCTTGCGGGGCACCTAGTCCCTAGAATCCTGTCGGGGCTTGTAGCTACTTACCTAATGAAGTCTTTTACTCAAAAACAAATGGTCAATTGACCGCACAATCATCAATAAGAAAATGGGAATAAGTGAATAGTGAAATTTTTGTGGAAAAAATGACCAGGAAGCCAGCAACAATGAGGTCACCATAAGCATCATACCAAAGGTAAATTTGATGCGACGATTACGCCATACAGCAAAGGCAAGGTAAAAATATAAGGGGTTTGCCCACAAAGAATTGAGGTTACGTTGGGTGGCATCGTGATCGGTACCAAACCACATGAGCAACAAAAAAATGCCTATAAAACCCGTAATCAGTAAAAAGAAGCCATCTAATACACGCTTTAGTCGGTTACTTTTGATTAAGAAGGTAGATGCCAGAGCTATGCCAAACAATGCCCAAAACATATACAACGGCTGGTTAAAACCCGGATCGGGTCGGTCTATGGTATTAATGCCTTTTACCAAATGGGTGGGTTTGCCCAATAAAGGTTCTCCATTAGGCTTCTTCCATTCGCTCATATTATAATATAAATAATAAGGCAAAAACATCTGACTCAATACATCGGTTTTTTTGTCGGCAGGTAGCCCCAAAATCAAGTCAATGCCTAAGTCGAGCCAGGGCTGATCGGCAATGTATACATCCAACATATCACGAAAAGTGCTGTCTTTTTTAGGTGTAGGATAAGTAGGGTTAAATTCACGCTTAAGGATGTCACGGATTTGGGTAGCACAATTGTTATAGAAAAAATCGTACATGTAATACCGTTTATTCTCGTCGTTGTAGTTGTCTTTGAGTATTTCCAAAAAACGGGTTTTCTCGGCAGGAGTTAAATTCAATTGCTGCTCTATCACTTCACGTTTACCTCCCCTGTATTCATACAAAAACTTGTCGGTAGGGTAATACAACACCATATATTTGAGCATTCCTCTGGCAAATTTCACATAAAAATTAGGGGTGTTAAAGTTAAAAATGCCATAGTTATACACCCAGTCTATACCTTTGACCGGATCGACCACCCGGATAGAGGTATGCCCAAAAGAAGCATACAATGCCGCACCAGGAGCGCAAGTCAATATACTTACTTTGGTTTGAGGCGAAAAGGTAACATTTTGGCTTTGGGTATTCAAACTAACTGCCCCCAGTATCAACAAAAAAACAAGGTTCTTTAACACGACTTTTTTGGAAAAGTTAAAACTCTGAGAAATTTTGGTGCACACAACACACCTCTCATATTGAGGAATACAAACAAATCTCTGTATTCTCTCAAGGGCTACAAATATACAGGTACATCTTTAGGAAAAAAAGCTACTGTGCAGCGTTTTATATCAATTCAAAAATGGTTTGATAAAAAATCACCATATCAACCAATTACACCAGGGAAACATGTAATTTTGAAGTTGCTTTATTTTTAGGTTTACTTTTTGCAGTGCAGTTGCGCATAAGAATACCCTTTTAGTAAGTAAAAATTAATCATTAGACCCTGTAAAATAAAAATAGGTGCTCTACCCTGCTAATATTACTATCTTATAATAATAAAAAAAAAACAAGGAATGGGATCAACCATAGCATATATGCTCACAACCATTCCCCAAATAAAATCATTTAAAGCATTAAGCAATGTCACAAGCATTTTCGGTGAGGGGTAATTTGGTAGATATTACCGAAGAGAAAGTTTACCCAGCCCAAGTTCAAGTTTTAGAAGGAAAAATAATATCTATAGAAAAAATAGAAACCCAGGAAAAACTGCCCTACCTGTTGCCTGGTTTTGTAGATGCTCATGTTCACATAGAGAGTTCTATGCTTACTCCGGCAGAGTTTGCCCGTATGGCGGTAGTACATGGCACAGTAGCTACTGTGTCTGACCCCCACGAAATAGGCAATGTAATGGGAGTAGAAGGGGTAGAATATATGATTGAAAATGGCAAGCGGGTGCCATTCAAGTTTTATTTTGGGGCACCATCGTGCGTACCAGCTACTAAGTTTGAGACTGCCGGAGCTGAAATAACTGCAGAGCAGATAGATGAATTGATGAAAAAACCCGAAGTAAAATACCTTGCCGAAATGATGAACTGGCCAGGGGTTTTGTTCAAAGATGAAACTGTTTACAAAAAACTTGAAATAGCCAAAAAACACAACAAACCTATAGATGGGCACGCACCAGGGCTCAAAGGAGAACAAGCCAAACAATACATAGATGCGGGCATCAGCACTGACCACGAGTGCTTTACCAAAGAAGAAGCCTTAGACAAGTTGCGCTATGGCATGAAGGTGATCATTAGAGAAGGGAGTGCTGCCAAAAATTTTGAGGCATTGGTTGACCTTATTCATAACCACAGTGCCAATATGATGTTTTGTTCGGACGACAAACATCCTGATAGCCTGGTAGAAGGACACATAGACGCTTTGGTAAAACGTGCACTGAGCAAAGGCATCGATTTGTTTAAGGTATTACGGGTAGCTTGTGTCAACCCAGTAGCACATTATGACTTAGAGGTAGGACAGCTCAAAGAAGGCGATACAGCTGACTTTATTATGGTAAAAGACCTGGAGGATTTTCATATTCTCAAGACCTATATCAATGGTGAACTAGTGGCTGAAGCTGGCGAGACTAAAATTGAGCATCTGCAAAGCGATATAATCAATAACTTTAATACTTCTCTCAAAAAAGTAGAACAGTTTGAAGTAAAAGCTAAAGAAGGCTACGAAAAAATATCGGTAATTGAGGTAATAGATGGTGAGTTGATCACGAAACGTTTGGATGTCGATGCAACAATCAAAGGCGGGGTGGTACAAACCGATATAGAGAATGATATTCTTAAAATAGTCGTAGTAAATCGTTACCAAGAAGCGACTCCTGCCGTGGCTTTTATCAAAAACTTTGGCTTAAAGAGCGGCGCAATTGCCTCGTCGGTGGGACACGACTCACACAATATTATTGCAGTAGGAGTAGATGATGATTCTATATGTGAAGCTGTCAATGGATTGATCAAGTCTAAAGGAGGGCTTTCAGCAGTGCAAGGCGTAGAGTCTGCGGTATTGCCTTTGCCTATTGCCGGTCTTATGACAGGTGAGGATGGCTATGAGGTAGCCCAACAATACATAAAAATTGACCAGATGGCTAAAAAAATGGGTAGCAAACTTATTTCTCCCTTTATGTCTTTGTCATTTATGGCTCTATTGGTTATTCCAGACCTTAAACTCAGTGACTTGGGCTTATTTGATGGGCAAAAATTTGAGTTTATAGATGTGTTTGTCCAAGACGAAACAGCCGAAGATCAAGTAGAAGCCACTACCACAGAAGAAAACGAAGAGGTGATCAAAGATAGTCCAGAAGAAACTACCACCTCGGACGAAGAGGCTGTTAATAAATAAACTGAATTAATACTTTACAAAAAGCCTGATAAATGATGATTCATCAGGCTTTTTGTTTTTATACATTTATTTCCAACTCCTTTTACCTTGTTGTAGCTCAGCCTAGTACCTCAACCACTAAACACCTAACCTATTATTTCGGTGATTTTTGCCCACTGACTTTACTTAAAAAAACTTGCGTAGCTAAGCTATGCGCGATTTTTTAAGTGCCTCAGAAAACAAAACTCATCCCAAATAACCGAGGCTACAGTTCTACTGTGCCGAGCTCTGCTTTAGCTAATAGGGGGCATTTACTTAATGGCAATACTCCGCAGTACTTTTGGTGAAAGTTGTTTGCTGGTAATCAGTCATTGATGAATTTACAAACTATTTAACTGGTTGGTGTAGGCTAAAACTAAAACCCTTTTAAAAATAAAGTGAGTAAGCAATCTTAATATAAAATACTGATTAACTTCATTGAGCTCACAAGTTCGGTTTACAGTATTTAACAAGGTAAACATTTACTCGAATCAGCTATGGACTACCGACTAAATACTATGGACTATTGTAATGGTTAAGGTACTAGTGCATTAGGTACTAAGTTACTCACATATTATTTGGCGTCCCCGAATCAAGTTCGGGACTGTGAGCTTTTGCCCCCTGACTTCCTCGTAAAAAAGTTAGATAGCTAAGGTTCCGATATGCATCGGAATTCAGAAAGCGAACCATCCGCCATTTTCACGACTCGTCAGAAAACAAAACCGAGCTTTTCGCGAGCTCAACGTAGTTAATTCATCCAAATTAATAGGCAACTTATTTAATCCCTAATGCACTAGCCAAACAGTAAAAACCACGGCTATCGACCATCGGCTGAACACTTCCATCTACCGATTTTATAAGCCGCTAAAAATCAACGTCCTATAAAATCGGTAAGTTGCTTGTAGAGCAGCGTCAAACTTGAAGCTCGTCGCTAAAAGCTTGAGGCTGTAGAAGCTATGGACTATTACTATTCAGCAATACTTTGCATAATAATGCCACAAAACCAAGCGCCATAAGTGCCTACAGCATAACCCAACACGGCTAGTAGTACTCCTACGGGTGCCAATGATGGATGAAAAGCCGACGCTACTACCGGAGCTGAAGCCGCACCACCTACGTTTGCTTGACTACCCACTGCCACAAAGAAGAAGGGAGCTTTGATAAGCTTGCCTACGGTTATTAATATGATGATATGCACCAACATCCAAATAATACCTATCAAAAATAAGCCTAAATTATTAAAAATAGCGGTAATATCCATCTTCATTCCAATGGAGGCAATCAATACATACAATAGAAAGCTTCCCATTCTTGAAGCGCCTGCTCCTTCGTAATTTCGGGCTTTGGTAAATGAGAGTATCAAACCTAAGGTAGTAGCTATGACAATTAACCAGAAAAAACTTGAGGTAAGGCTAAACTTGGCAAGGTGTGGGGCATTGGTCTTGACAAAAGGAGCAATGTTATCAGCACCAAAGTGGGCAAAGGCTACACAACCAAAAGCTATAGCCATGATAGTAGTAAGATCAGTAAATGTAGGAATTTTGGCAATGCTCGCCTGATAGTTTTCAACCTTTTCTTGTACTTCTTTAATAGCCGAACTATCAGCTTTGAACCAACTGTCTACTTTGGTAGAAATACCCGCTCCGTACAGTAAAAAAGCCATCCAAATGTTTGCTGTGATCACGTCTACCGTAATCATTGCCGAAAATAGCTTATCACCTACACCAAACACTTCTTTCATAGCTGTTTGGTTGGCTCCTCCTCCAATCCAACTACCCGCCACTGTAGTCAAGCCTCGCCATACAGCATCAGGACCAGCCCCGCCTACTACATCGGGGGCTATAGCACTCACAATCAATAGAGCCAATGGACCTCCAATGACAATTCCCACGGTTCCAGCAAAAAACATAATAACGGCTTTGCTTCCCAAACGGCGAATGCCTTTAAAATCAATGCTGATAGTGAGCAATACCAAACTGGCAGGGAGCAAATAACGTGAAGACACAAAGTATAGTTTGGACTCTTCGCCTGAGATAATGCCTAAAGAGTTGAATACAGAGGGGATAAAGTAACACAACAACAATGCAGGCACATACTTGTAAAAGCCTTTGAAACGAGGACTTTGAGATGTGTGAAACACAAAGGCCAGGGTCATTAAAAGGATGCCCAACACTACGGCATCGTTGGTAAAAAGAGGCTTAGTGGTGTTGGTCAGGATAGATAAAAATATATTGTTCATGTCTCTCAGTTACTTCAGGTAATTGGGTTTACAGTTTTTCAAGGTGCAAATATGACTATTTTAGTGAAAAAGTAGGCTTTTGGACATAAAAAAATCCAGTGCCTTTGCAGACACCGGATATAATATTTATTTGATTCAGATGATCAAATCGTTAGCGCTTCATAATTCTCTTTTTAAGCACGATTTTTTTCATTCTGCCATTTTCTCTATAAGTAACCGCTACATCGGCTATATACAAACCACGACGTTGGTATCTCATGTTAAAGTGTACTCGCTTGCTACCATAGCCTCCACGTATAGTTTTGCAACCAACAGTTCTACCATAGCTATTGGCTATTTTTACGGTTACCCCGTAGATGCGGATACGCTCACGAGCAGCTGTTCTATACAATCCAGATAAATCTACCCCAAGGTAAGTTCTTACTGGGTTAGGCAATATCTTGATATTTGCTGCATTTGCAATACCACCAGTTGGGCAATGACGAGCTCTTACTCTTACAGGAGTAGTCGCTTTGTTATTGGCAAGGTATGGGTCATAAGTGGTGCTTGATGCACTAGCAGATACATTGTGTACCCCAGGATCGTTCATCAACAATTTCATTTTGAAGGTAGTATAACCACCACGTCTCAAACGTCTGATATCGCTTGCACTAGAATAAAGCAAAGTAGCCCCAGCAGGTACAATTTCTTTGATCTTCACGTTTTCGGCAGTGTAAGGGCCACGGTTGATTACAGTAAAGTAATAAGTAACTGTACACCCTTCTACTATTGTTCTTGGGCAGCTTCTTGGGATTACCTTAAGGTCAGCTTTGCGCTGAGGTAATACCAATGTACGGGCATGAGACTTATTGTTACTTAAATCCGGATCAACTGGCGAAGCAGATGTTACAGTAGCAATATTAGTAATCATACAAGTTCGGGCAGCAACTGCGGCAACCGTAACTGTTTTGCTGGCATTTACTGCCATCGTACCCAAATCAATTTTGTTATTTGTAAACGTTCCGCCAGTTACCGACACTACGTTTAACCCATAAGGCAATGCATCAGTCAAGATGACACCTTCGGCAGCTCTTGGTCCATTGTTAGTCACAACAATTGTATAAGTAAGGGTATCGCCTACTCTTGCACAAGTTTTATCTACAGTTTTCACCACTTGTACATCAGCTTCTTGTGGCAACGGAGGCTCAGGGCAAAGGTTATCTATACCATCTATAAAGAAATCACCAGTCCCTTTTCTACCTGTTCCTACTTCTTCCCAGAAAAACCAAGCCGCCGCACCAAACTTAAGGCTTTGACCACTGGCAGTCTCACCTATTTGTAAACCAAACTGCTTGTTGGCTGGCATGTGAGTCAATTTAAATACTTGGTTGCCACCTACTAATGAAATAGTAGATTTAGTATCATCCATTACAAAGTATTGCCATTTATCAGTCACTTCTGGAGTTTGCTCAGGCATTGTAATCTTAGGTCCTGTAGTGCTGTCTGCTTTTGTAAAAGTAGCATCTACCAAATAACGAGCACCCATGCTTGATCCACCACTACCTGTTACTGTAGCATATCCGTAAAGGTGAGCAGAAGAACCATCTCTTTTAACATCTAAGTAAGCATCTTTGTCGAAAGTCATTCGAGCAGTTTCACCTGGTACAAATAGGCTAGGCATCCACACTTGGTACTGATTACCTCTGGGGCTACCATTACTTACTGCATAACGAATCGTAGAATCGTCAGGACAAGTAGCAGGACAAAGATCTTTGATCTCTTTAATAAAGAAGTCTCCAGTACCTTTTCTGTCTGTTCCTACTTCTTCCCAGAAGAACCAAGCTGCTGCGCCAAACTCAACACTTTGACCACTGGCCGCTTTACCTACCTGTAAACCAAATTGACGGTTAGCAGGCATGTGAGTAAGCTTAAACACTTGATTACCCCCTACCAATGAGATTGTAGATTTAGTATCATCCATCTCAAAAAACAACCACTTTTCTACTACTTCTGGAGTTTGCTCAGGCATCGTAAGTTTTGGTCCCATGTTGCTTCCAGCCTTTTTAAAGCTTGCATCTACCAAATAACGGGCACCCATGCTTGATCCACCACTACCTGTTACTGTAGCATACCCATAAAGGTGAGCAGTAGAACCATCATTTTTGATATCTAAATAGGCTTCTTTGTCAAATGTCATTCGAGCAGTTTCACCTTGCACAAACAAGCTAGGCATCCATACGTGGTAATTTTGACCAGCAGGGCTACCGTTACTTACTGCATAACGAGTATAACCATCAGGACAACCAGGGTTGTTATTGTTCTCTACTGTTACGGTGCAGGTTCCACAAGGAATCTCAGTATACACATCTACCTCTTCGGTAATTTTAGTAACCTTGGTTTTCAACTTGGTAACCCCTTGCATATATACAGTACAATGTACATCTTCAAAGTCACGGTCACCACCACTTACGATGTCTTCAAAAACAATGGTCAAAACTTTATCACCAGTTTTGGTTGGGTGATCAGAAATACCCGCTACTACACTTTCTTTGTTGAATCGGTTCCACTCTTTGATAGAGTAAACTATTTTAGTTTCAGAAATATCATTCCAGCTGGCTCCACCATCAGTAGAGTACTGCAAGGTAGTTCCAGAAAAACGTAACTTAGCGTTGGGATTTTCAGCCAATGGGTTGTGAGGAGCAGTAGCACCTACCAATAAGAAGCCCATTTGGGTTCCAGCAGGAACAGTACCTGGTAGTGTACCAGTAGTGTTTGCATTGCTTTGAAGTCCATTCGCTAATATATAAGGATCTTTAGGTAATCCATCTTCAATCTTAAACCACACAATCGTGTTGGTGAAGGCAATGGTACCTGCTTTAAAGTCTACTTTCAGATTGGTCTCATCAGTCATCGTCTGCAAGTCAGGAAGGCTCACTCCCTTGTCAGACTCAGCTACTGTTTTACCATCACGGTCTAGCAGTTGCTGGCGCTCCTTAAACACAAACCAATCAAGGTTACGGGCATCAAACACTTTGCCTTCGTATACCTGAATAGTATCTATGCGCTCACCAACTTCTACAGTTTTAGTACCTGTTTTCACCACACAATAATCGCCTGTGGCTACTGTACTATCCTGAATATTATCAGATCCCATATCAAATACAATCTTGCCATTGGCAGGTATTTGTGTATGAAAATCAACAGCAGAGTTAGCGTCTACCATTATGCTACCAGTAGTATTGTTATCACCATCAACAATGGTATAATAAAGTACTACTTCTTTGTTGTAATCATTATTGATTTTAACCTGACTATTTGTTTTCTCAATTCTGATTTTGCTACAAGTTAATGCCCCGTCATTACTTAAATCCTTCTTTTTCAAAGGAGTTATAGGTAATGAAGCCTTCACTACTGTTGTAGATGTTGTTTCATGTTTAGTTGTTAGTTTTGGTTTTTTGACAGTAACTGTCTTTTTGGTGGACAATGACCAGTTCTTGATAGATAAGTTATCAAGGTAACCACTCCTCTGTGCCTGTATTGAGAGGAGCCCAAGGGCCAATACGACCAATGTCGCTTTAATGGATGTTGCTACTTTTTTCATTTCGTAAAAAATACTTAAATAAATTATTGTTTTAGTTGGGATAAAAAAAAAGAAAACATACCCAATTGCATGAATTTGCAAGGTATATTTCCTCAATACATAATTATGCTTTGCTGATGATTTTTAAACATTACAATTCGTTTTTATAGTAACTGTGTATAGGCTGGTTCAACTAATGCATGGTTAGTCCTACTTATTATGTTTTGTTCTCGTGACTCAATAAACCTACAAAATAGATTTATCACTGATATAAATAGCCTGGTGTTTAGTTAAACTTTATTAGTAGCCTGCTTTTTTATGCAAAAAAACAGGATTTGTTAATTTTTTGTAAAAATTTTAATTTTCGCAAAAAAAATCAAATTCTCTGTGATTAAAAGTCTGGCAAACTTACGTAAAATTATTGAGTTTGAACAATGTTTGAAGCTATTTTACTCTAAAAAAAGTATTGTATTTTTGCATTAAGAAATTTCCCTAACAGATGAACTAAAAACAGGTATAAACACACAGTGATATCTTAAAATTAATTCAGGGGTTGTCACAATTACACAATTAGTAACATTTGTTTTTATAAGTACTGCTCATTGTTCGAAGCAATAAAAATCGTCTACGATATACTCAGATGGCTATATAGTGTACATTCTCTTTTTCTCCTTCACCCTCAATATGCTATACAGTACCCACACAAAAAAACTTTCACTGTGCACACCTTTCCCTGAACACATTGTACAAGTATCGTTTGGTAAAAGTCTGTATCAACAACCATATAATAGTACTTTTCTAATAAAAGCTATTCTAAAAACAAGGCATTAAACCTACAATACAAGAACCAAATTCGAGTAGGCAAGCTTAAAGAAACATAAGAAAGAGGGCTTTAAACGGGGAAAAACAAAAAAAGTTGTTACAATATTCGTTGATACACGATATCACTATTTTAATTGACCGCCAAAACAGGGCTTAATACAAGGCATAAAAAAATCCGGTGCCTTTACAGACACCGGACCTTTTATTTATCTATGAATAGCAAAAGTAATTATTAGTTCTTAATCACTTTTTTGTCTATGATAGCAGTTTGAGTATCACCATTTACGCCTTTGTAAGTGATAATACATTTCACTAAGTATAAGCCACTGGCTTTATTAGTCATATCAAAATGTAGTGTTTTGCTGTCAAAAGCATCTTTGCCTACAGTTTTGCTGGCTAGTTTTTTACCATCAATATCAGTCAATTCAATTTTTACATTGATTACTTGTGAGGCAGGTACACTATACAACTTAGACACGTCTACACCTAAGTCTGTTCTCACAGGGTTAGGCAATATAGTTACATTGTCTTCGCTGGCAACCTTGTCACCTTGATATGCTTGGTACACTGATCCACCCGCACATCTGATAGCATCTACATCAAAGCCATTGGCGTTGGCATCAGAGAAATCAGCAGTATTGCTCACATCTACAATCTTGAAGTACTGCGCCCACTTAAGGCTACCAAAATCAAATTTAGCATCCAAACAAGCCTCGCCTAACAGTACCCAATTGTTACCATCCTGAGAAGCATACACTTTTGCTTTTTCAGGATTGGTAGAGCAATCACTAATCGGACTATGCTCGATGATCTCAAGGTCATCATTGTCTCCGTTAAAGATTACATAGTCAAATTTAACAATCAACTCTCCACCAAAACCAAGCGATACAGCTTCGTTGGCATCATCAGGATTAGTTACATCACCCAATGCTTTGTTAGGATCATTGCCATCATCCAGGTCAGTACCATCTTGGTTCTGTCCAGGTTTGAACGATACCAGCTTAGCCGCTACACAAGAAACCAATGGAGCAGGATCAAAAGTATCAGGCATTCCGTGCAAACAAGCCATTCCGTCTACATCAAAACCGTTGGCAGTTGCATCGGTAAAGTGAGTTGGGTTACTTACATCAATCACTCTCACATAAACCGCCCAGTTAAGTTCGCCTAAATCAAAGTCACTGTTAGCACCACAAGCTCTGCCCAGGTATACCCACTTCTGACCATCCTGAGAAGCAAATACATCTGCTTTTTCGGGGTTGGAAGCACAAGTAGTTCCTGCTGGGCTTGCCTCTACTATACGAAGGTCATTGCCTGTACCATTCTTAATTGGCATTGCAAACGTCATTGTGATGTCTCCACCAAAACCTAAACTTGTGTAAGTACCTATAGCATTGGTTCTTTCAGGTTTGTTTGTCACCTTAGATTTATCACCCAACTCAGGTAAAACAGGTGAACCATCTAAATTGGTACCTGGAGTATGATTCAATACCCCACTTGCATAACACTTCTCATCAGAAGTATCAAACGTAACCTCAGTAGTTACAGCCGCTGTATTATTTGCCAGGTTTGGATCTTCTACTGTACTTGACACACTTGAAGTAAGCTGATAAGTACCTAGGTTATTCATCAACAACTTCACCTCAAAGGTAGCCGAAGCACCCAAATCAAGGCTTGTGATGGTAGTATGGGTAGAAGAAATCAAAGTAGCTCCCGTAGGGATCGCATTTGCAATACTGATGTTATCAGCTTTGTCAGGACCGTTATTAGTCACTGTAAAGATATAAGTAGCCTCTTTACCCTCACCTATGGTAGCAGGACCTGTTCCAGTAATGGCAAGGTCAGCTTTTGGCTTAGCCACTACTACTGTTTGCACCGAAGAAGTATTGTTACTTGTATCCGGATCAACAGGAGAACCCACACTCACCGTAGCAGTGTTTGTGATTGTTCCAGTAGCAGTAGCGATAGCAGTTACTTTAATGGTTTTACTTTCTCCAAGGTTGATTGAACCTAAGTCCATAGTATCTTCTTCAAAAGAACCACCAGTTACTGACAAAATGCTCAATCCATCAGGAAGTGCATCAGTTAATGTAACTGAATTGGCCTTTCTAGGGCCGTTGTTAGTAACTGTAATAGTATAAGTAAGGGTATCGCCTACATTTGCCGTGGCTTTGTCTACAGTTTTTACCACTTGAACATCTGCTTCATCTGTCGCATAATAAATACGCTCCCAGTTTTGGTCTCCACAAGGAGTACTGATATTGAAAGAGATATTGGCTTTAAATAAACCAGAACCATCTGTAGCTACATTACCCCATTGACCCTTTGGAGGAATAGGAATAGTAATCTCGTAGGTTCCATCCTGAGTAAAAGTACCAGAAACCTCCACTGCCTGAACCGAAGGATCAGTTGGGAAAGTAAGCTTCCAGGTATAATTTACTGGCTCAGTAATATTAGCAATGGTTACTGTCACCTTATCATCCTGACCATTCCAAACAGTATTTAACTGTGTAGAGTCATTCAAAGGCGTACCATTTAACAAAAGTTCACAAGCAGGATCTTCTGATGGATTGTGTGGGTTACAAGTAGCATCTAACAAGATGTTGGCCATTGCCTTGATCATTGATTCGGCATTGTCTACTGTATGATAAGTCGCCCCAGTTTTGTGAGCTCCATACTCCAGAATATCATCATTAAATGAAGCTTCGTTATTACCAGCATCCTGGTCAATACCTAGTCCATAAATCAATGCATCAGGAGTTTCCGCCTTGATTTCATCAATTGCTCCCATTACTTCTGACAACACCTGACCGTTGTACAAGCCATAAGATGAGCTAATCCAGGTATTTAATCCACCCATTTTAGCTACCACCTCTTTGATACGAAAAACCTGAGCCACAGGGTCAAAAATGTCTACTGCAGACACTTTCAAGTGGTCGTAAGGGAAGTTACGTAAGTCATAAGTAGGCACACCATCTGTAATTAATACAACTACAGGCTTTTTATCAGCACTACGCGTTTTCAACAACTCTTTGGCACTTAACATACCTTTTGACATTGGAGTACCACCATTAGGCGCGCCAAGGTTTTCTACTATACTGTTCAATTGCTGGAAGTTATTTGTAAATCCAGACATTACTTGAGCAGTAGTATCATTAAATACTATCAACGCCGAACGGCTTGACATTCCTTGTTGAGCAAGTGCAGAGTTCGCATAAATCAAAGCATCCTGGGCTGCACGGAAACGACTGATTGTTTTACCAGCATCGTCAGTTTTTGGATACTCCCACTTCATACTACCCGACATATCCAACACATAAATTACTTCTATTGGAGGCTCACACAAATCAGGTAAAGGTTGTCCTGGACAAAGATTTTCAAGGTCAAGGTTAAAGTCACCGTGTCCTGATTTCCCTTCACCCACTATCTCCCAGAAGAACCAGGCAGAAGCACCAAACTTCACGTTCTTACCGTTGGCAGTAAAGCCTACTTGTAAGCCCATTTTACGGTTTGCAGGCTTGTGAGTTAGTTTAATTACCTGACTCCCTCCTACTTTGGTCATGGTAGCTTTGGTTTCATCCATTTCGAAGAACTTCCACTTATTAGTTACTTCGTCAGGCTGGTAACCAGGCTTCAACTCTTTTTTAGCCGTCATTGGATTAGTTGCAAGGTTAAACCATACATCTACCAAATAACGGGCTCCCTGGCTAGTACCACCACCATTTGTTACGGTAGCATAACCATATATATGCGCCTTACTGTCATCTTTTAAGATGTCCATGTAGGCGTTGTTATCAAAAGTAAACTTGGCATCTTGTCCAGACACAAACAAGTTAGGCATCCAGATACTATGATCGTGGTTACCATTGTGTGCATCGTCAGATACCGCGTTGCTCAGTCTGTGACGGAAAGCATTGTCAGGGCAATCCAGCGTATCATCAGGACAAAGGTTTTCCATGTCCATAATAAAGTCACCAGACCCTTTTCTGTCTGTGCCTACTTCTTCCCAGAAGAACCAGGCAGCTGCGCCAAACTTCACATTCTGACCACTGGCGCTTACTCCTACTTGCAAGCCAAACTGTTTGTTGGCAGGCATGTGGGTAAGTTTAAATACTTGATTACCTCCTACCAAAGAGATTGTAGACTTGCTTGCGTCCATCTCAAAGTATTTCCAATCTTTTACTACATCAGGAGTTTGAGTTGGAAGGGTAATCTTAGGCTGCATGTTGTTGGTAGCTTTATGGAAAGTAGCATCTACCAAATAACGGGCTCCCATGCTTGATCCGCCACTACCAGTTACTGTAGCATAACCATAAAGACGAGCACTAGAACCATCTCTCTTGATGTCCATATAAGCCTCTTTCTCAAAAGTCATTCGGGTAGTTTGTCCTTGAACAAACAAGTTAGGCATCCATACGTGATAGTTTTCACCATCAGGGCTGCCATTACTTAGTTTATAGCGGTAAGCATCGTCAGGACAAGTAGAGTTGTCACCACTTTCTACGGTAACTTCACAAGTACCACAAGGGATTTCAGTATAAACGTCTACTTCTTTGGTGATTTTAACCACCTTGGTTTTCAACTTAGTTACCCCTTGCATATACACCGTACAGTGTACATCTTCGTAGTCTAAGTCGCCATAACCACCTGCAATATCTTCAAATACTACAGTCAATACTTTATCACCAGCTTTGGTTGGGTGATCAGAAATACCTGCTACTACACCTTCGTGTTGGTTTCTGTTCCAGTCTTTGATACTGTACACCAATTGATGCTCAGGAATAGTATTCCAAGTAGCACCATTGTCAGTAGAGTACTGCAGGCGAGTACCAGAAAAACGTAGTTGAGCAGTAGGGTTCTGAACGATTGGGTTTTTAGCTGCCACATCGCCTACCAATACAAATCCCATTTTAGTTCCCGCAGGAACGGTTCCAGGAAGTGTTGCAGTAGCCGTTGACATATTAGTCAAACCAGCAGATAAAATATGCGGCTCAGTTGGAAGCCCACCTTCAATCTTAAACCAAATAATGGCATCAGTATAACCTATACGTCCGGCTTTAAAATCAAACTTAAGATTAGTTTCATCTGCCATAGTAGTCAAGTCCAGAAGGCTTACTCCTTTGTCAGAGTATGGTACAAGGTTGCCTTCACGATCCTGCAGTTTCTGACGCTCTTTAAAGATAAACCAGTCAAGGTCACGGGCATCATATACTTTGCCTTCGTATACCTGAATGATCTCTACACGCTCGCCAACTTCTATAATTTTAGTACCAGTTTTGATGGCACAATAATCACCTGTAACAATTGTACTGTCAGGAATGCTCTCTGCACCCATGGCAAATACAATTTTACCATTGGAAGGCACAGGCGTATCAAAGTCGATAACCGTGTTAGGGCTAATCAACAAGTCGCCAGTCTTAGTAGCTACATTGTTTTCATACACAGTGTAGTACACATAAGCATCCAGGGCATTCTTGTTATTGATTTTTACATCGTTGCCATTTTTGGTAATCTCAATGTTGTCACAAGTCAATGGCTCAGTGCCCTGAATAGTTACAGAACAGTTGCCACAAGGAATCTCAGTGTAAACATCTACCTCTTTAGTTTCCTTCACCACCTTGGTTTTTAGCTTGGTTACTCCTTGCATGTATACTGTACAGTGTACATCCTCAAAATCACGGTCGCCACCACTTACGATGTCTTCAAAAACTATAGTCAATACCTTCTCCCCTGCTTTGGTTGGGTGATCAGAAATACCTGCTACTACACTTTCTTTCTTGTATCGGTTCCATTCTTTGATAGAGTAAACAATCTTGGTTTCAGGTATATCACTCCAGCTAGAACCATTGTTGGTAGAGTATTGCAACTTGGTTCCAGAGAAACGCAATTTAGCATTGGGATTTTCGGCCAATGGGTTGTGAGGAGCGGTAGCACCTACCAACAAGAATCCCATTTGGGTTCCGGCAGGAACAGTGCCTGGCAAAGTACCAGTAGTAGTCACACTGCTTCTCAAACCATTGGCTAATATATAAGGATCTTTAGGTAATCCATTTTCAATCTTAAACCATACAATCGTGTTGGTAAAAGCAATAGTACCTGCTTTAAAATCTACTTTCAGGTTGGTTTCGTCAGCCATTGTCTGCAAGTCAGGAAGGCTTACTCCCTTATCAGACTCAGCTACTGTATTACCATTACGGTCTAATAACTGCTGACGCTCTTTAAACACAAACCAATCAAGGTCACGGGCATCGTAAGTTTTGCCTTCATATACTTGAATAGTGTCTATGCGCTCACCAGCTTCTACAGTTTTAGTGCCTGTTTTTACTGCACAGAAATCGCCCGTAGCTACAGTGCTGTCCTGAATATTGTCTGATCCCATATCAAATACAATCTTGCCATCGGCAGGTACTTGAGTATGAAAATCAACAGATGTATTGGCATCCACCATTAATCTGCCTTTGGTATCATTGCCTGCATCAGTAATGGTATAGTAAACCACTATTTGTTTGTCGTGATCATTGTTGATCTTCACATTGTTGCCAATTTTCTCAATTCTGATTTTACCACAAGTCAATGGTTCCCCATCTCCTGGTCCTGGATCAGGTCCGGTTGGCAATTCATCCATACAAGAGCTAGACATATCGCCATAACCCAATACACTTAGGTCACCTTTGGCGGCAAGGTCGTAAGTAGCGCCTGTAGAAGGATCCACTACACTAAAACCTTTTTTACCTTTGCCAGCATATACCAGGCTTCCAGTACCGTGATTCAATACAGCTATACCGTTGATTTGGCTTCTTGGAGTACTTCCTATTTCTTCAGCGGTCATTACACCAGCTTGGGTAACTACACGGTATACACGACCACCATTGGCAGCAGTAGATACGTAGAAGGTCCCATCCTGAGCAAAAGTAATGTCTCCACCCTGAATGTTCAGGAAGCCATTATTAAGGTTGATTTTACCCAAATTAGTATACAACGTAGCCTCGATGTTGTTCATCACATACACCTCATTGCTTGAGTTGTCGGTAAAATAAAGCTTGCCATTAGGAGAGAACGAAAGTTGAGTGATTTTACCCACGTTCAAATATCCTATTGTATGGTAAGTGTTATCGTCTAGCTTTAAGTAACCTAATTCATTATTCCCACTACCTTTTACAGCATACAAACGCTTACCATCTAAACTCAATGCAATGTGCGCATCGCTAAATGGTAGTTCAGCAATTTCTTTAAAAGTTACTGTTTTGTTCGTAAGGTCAGTTTGAGTAGTATAAATTTTAGAGTTTACACCATTGGTATGGTTGGCATAATAAACACTTGCTTCACAAGGAATCAAAGGAGGTTCAACGTCGGTTTCAACGAAAAAGCAAACTTTGTTAATGGCAATATTAGGATCAGAAGGACGGTTACCACCATATTGAGTAGTACCATTATTAGAGAATTCTAATTTTACCTGAGCAATTCCATTTCCAGTGACAGTGAATGTATATCTTCCTGATTCACCTTCTTGTCCGCCGCAAGCATCCCCTTTCTTACCAATAGTTTTACCTGCTTGAGTAGTATGTTTAAGCTCATCGGTATTTATTACATTTCCGTCTTTGTCGTAAGCTACCAGTTTAGCTGAGTGCTCAGTAGCCTTGGCTGGGTTCCAGTCACCATAATCAACCAACCTTAAAGAGAAGCTGTTTACAGTAGTACCAGGTTTAAACTTGAAAGCGTAGTCGTGAGTACGGGTAGCAGATGGACGAGTATCGGCAAAACCAGCACCAATACAACCATTGGCCAATTTGCCTTCAGTAATGTATACTATGTCGGTACCACCTTCGCTCAACCTTTTGGCAAGTCCACCACCAGTCGTAATGTCTAACAAAGGATGCGCAGTACCCATACCTTCTACCACAGTACCAGGAGTAATATTATCAAACGCTACACAGTTTTGTGCAGGAATTACGATGTCGTCGTTGATGTCACACCAGTCAGCCCAGGCAAATGCAGTAATTTTATTGTAAGAAGTAGTTAAACGCTCTTTCTTTACGGTTTGAAGTGTTCCCAAATCGTACACAAAAACAGTCATTGCACCACTTTTTGATACAGCACCCATCAACAAACCATCTGGTCTTACCTCTAAAGCCGAAGTTTCGCCTGGCAGGTTATGAGCTACCTCAGTAATTTTTTGCGTGTTGTTATCATAAGCAAACAGCTTAGCCCCAACAGTCGCATATAATTTATCTCCATCTTTGTCCCAGGACAAACCGCTTACCTGGTAGTTTGAAGCTGCTTTTACAGTAGCCTGACCAGTAGCAAGGTCTATTTGTACCAAACCAGTACCAGTAGCCCAAGCCCACAAGTGGTTATCCATTCTATTGAATGCCAAAGAAGTAAGGTTAGTATAACCAGTAGCTCCTATTGAAGTCAACTCACCTGTGCTTGTGTTTACCTTAAACAAATGTCCTTTTTGGTTATTGGCATTAGCCGAACCAGACACAGCGTATAACACTCCATGTACAGGGTGTAATTCAACTCCCTGAATATCGGCACCAGCATTTGCATCGCCTAAAGGCAAGACAAAGTTGTGATTATTAATGTCTACAGTATAAAATTGACTATTACCCTGATCGGTATTTACAGCATAAGCTTTACAATCAGGCATATTAGCCGGAGGGTTAGGCGAGGCGTTGGCATCCATAGTGAAACAAACATTGCCAATGGCAATATTAGGATCAGAAGGGCGGTTGCCAGCGTAAGTGCCTTTGCCATCATTATAATACAGAACCTTTACTTTGGTCATCCCATCACCTACAAGTTTAAAGGTATAGTTGCCCGGTTCACCAGGTTTGGCAGTACAGGCATCACCGGTGAGTTTGAGGTTACCATGTGAGGTCGCAGTTACAATCAAGGAATCAGTATCTACTACTTCTCCTTTTGCATTGTATCCTACCAATATAGCAGACTGAACTTGTGCTTTGGCAGCATTATAGTCGCCAAAATCCAACATCTGCATAGAAAAATTCTTTACAGCTGCATTGTTTTCAAATGTAAATGTATAGTCATGTAGTCTCTTTTTTGAAGATTCAGTATCAGCAAAACCTTTTCCATTGCCTAAACAACCATTGACTACTTTGTCTTTGCCATTGGGTGCAGTATAAATGGTTTTACGACCATCTTGATATAAAACCTGTGCTTTGCCACGACCAGTGCTCACATTTAAGAGGGGGTGAACTTTGCCCAGACCTTCTACAGATGATTTGTCTTGCAAACCTTCGTAAGTAGCGCAGAAATCGGTAGGAGTAAAAATAAGCTTGCCGTGTGGGTTACAGAAATACTGTAAATTGTAGCTATGTCCTGTAGCACCAGAAATACCCCAATAAGGAGTGGCTGTACCTAATAGGTCAATCAGGTCACGGTTTACCTCAAATAATAACTCAGAAGTTTTATCAATTTCTTTGTCGTTATTCTTGTCCCAATATACTTTTACTTTTTTAGCAGAAGCATACCATTCAAAACGAAGACGGTGTTCTTTACCATCTTCCATTTCGGGCATTTTGATCAATGGAAATGTAGGATCATTGTGAGTGACCACACCATTTTCCAGATAAGCGATGTGGTCTTCGCTTGGGTCCATTCTGGCAGGGTTTTGCCAGGTATCCATCTCTATTCCTATAGATGGGGCAACTCCCTTTGAATTGCGTCCGGTACCATATCCTAAACCTTCGCCAAAATCACCTTGGGCATCGTTTCCACGAGGATCATTATGAATCATTAGAATTTGGCCATCAGCACCATTGTCGGTACGAGTTCCAAAATAAAAATCCAACTCTAAGGCAAAGTCCTTGCGGAGGTTAAGCTTCTCATAAGAAAAAACACGTCCGCGTTGATCACGACCTTCAGTGGTGATTTCAACACAGTCGCATGCTTTCCCATTTTTGATGAGAGGCTTAGCCAAACCACCCATAAAGAAATCTGTCTTTAGTTTAGGTGTGGGTAAGAAGGTATTGACTAGTTTAGTTGGAGTTTGTTGCGTTTTGGGTGTTAGTTTTGGTTTCGTGGCAGTGGGATTCTTCTTAGTAGAAGAAAACCAGCTTTTAATGGACAAGTTATCGAAATAACCATTCCTCTGTGCCTGTATTGAGAGGAGTCCAAGAGCCATTACTACCAACGTTGCTTTGATAGTTGTTGCTACTTTTCTCATTTGGTTAATTATGCTTTTAAAAAAACTATTTTAGTTGGGATAATGAAAATATAAAAAAGAAAACATACCTGATTTACACTAATTCGTAAGGGTATATTTCCTGCTTGTAATTCTGCTTTGTTGTTAGTGTTAAGATATTGACTATTAATTAAGTGTATTGTGTCTTTTCTGCATTGCACAGTGCTGGTTCAACCAAATTCTAGCGGTATATTTGTAGTTGTTGCTTTTTAATTCCTTTTATGTATACATATAAAGCCAAAAACTGAAATATGTACTCACCCGTTACATTTATAGATGCTGTTAAAATAATTCTATAAAATAATCGTTTATAGGCTTAGCTTTTGGAAATCTTCTAACTGTATCCTGTTTTTGTGGATAAGGTAAACACGTATTTGTTAATTTTTTGTAAAAAAAATCACGAGAGTAATTGATGAAACTCTCCTCTTCGCAATAAAAACTTGAGCAAACTTACATAAAATTATTGAGTTTGAATAATGTTTCACCCTATTTAATGAGAAAAAAACGATTGTACTTTTACAAAAAAACCCAAGTATAAATACTTGATTTACAAAAGCAGCTATAAACACCTGATTTTCCCTAAAACCCCTCTTAACACACATCAAAAAGTACAATCCTAATGTACTCTTCTATGTATAGTCAATGGCTTATCCTAAGCATAAAACATCGCTTACGATAAAATCAACACGATTTGAAGGTATATCCAGCTAAATAACTAGTAGCATAGCCCCATCGCCTTTGAAAAAAAACGCTCTTTAGTTATATGGCAACTCTCATGAACATGACGTTCAAAAAACCGTATATTTTCTTAAAAACAGTGTGGTCTGAAAATAAAATTTTTCAAGGATGTGCTAACTCAAAATCAGGTAGTGTAAGACGTAAAATACAGGGGCTGAAAACAGGGCTAAAAAAGAATACTTTATGTAGAGAAAACCTTTAAACGATGAAGCAAAAAAAAGGTTGCCTAAAAAAGACAACCTTATATACAAGAAGTTATTAATATTAGTCACACAAGAATTAAACGACGCAGGTAATTCAGAATTATATAAAGTTATTTTTTATTTTTTTGCCAAGCTTTTAGGGTAAACCGAACCATTCAAGTAGATTACTAACCCACTACGTTCTGCTACCTTTAAACTGGCCGCATACTTTTTAAAAACAAAGTTTTCATTGACTACCATATAGTTCAAATAGCTTTTGCTTTTTTCGGCAGGCACATCTACTGAAATTGTTTTTTTACCGTCAGCACCTAACTCCACATTATTGGTTTTATCCCCTACGGTGAGCTTAAATTGTATAGGTTTTGCCAGTGGATTAACAAATGTAAAATCAATGGAGAAGTCTTCTTGATTGGCCAACTTGTTTTTGGCCTGTTTGGACATAGCTATATGTACAAACTTTACTTCTTTGTGGTTTTGAACATCTATTTTACGCATTACGACTTTTTGCCCTCGCATACTTTTATTAGCACGAGGACCAGCAATGGAGGGAAGGTCTTTGACCAATACAAACTGCCCTTTTGCCCATACAACTACTCCTCGTTTGTATTGCGGAATGTCTTTCAGTGATTTGGTAAGCTTATAAGGTCCCAGGTCAATATTAGTACACCCTTGCTCACACATAGAACTCACCCAATAAGCATATTCAGAAATAACCTGCACTGGTTGTTGCCGTTTTATTATTTGTATTTGACCATAGCAGGTAATGCTACTGCACAAATAAATGACCATCAACGTTATAAAAATTTGTTTTGTAGGGTTTCTCATTGTTTCTGGATTAGAGCATAACAGTCATAAAAATACACTTTGATGACAAGATACTCATATCAATAAATGTGCTCATTTGTAATACACACCTGACTTATAAACCACAAAAACTACCTTGATTCTTTTAATCAAGGTAGTTTTATTAAAGCTTTTTATGAGTGTTAAAATATTTTAAGGAGTATACTGCCAAAAATCACGCATTGGGCTATAGCTGCTGGTATAATTATTTAAGCCCCAACCTGTACCAATGTAAGCCTTATTGCCTATGGCAAAACCTATTGCCCAAATTCTTTGACCACCACTAAAGTCCGTTTTTTTTGTCCACTGATCGGTCGCAGGATCATACTGCCACATATCGTTTTTATAGCCCGACTCTGTATACCCTGTGCCTACATAGCCTTTGCCACTGATGGTAAATGCCAAAGCACTACCACGCCCTACTCCACCAAAATCGGCCACCTTACGCCATTGATCTGTAGCCGTAGGAGTAAACTCCCAAAAATCCTTGCGATCAGTATTGCCAGTACCTATATAAGCTTTATTATTAATTACAAAACATACTGCTTGCTTACGACTTAACCCAAAAAAGTTATCATCTGTAAGATCAGCCATCTGTGTCCAACGATCAATGGTTGGGTTATACTCCCACATGTCATTTTGGTTGCCTCTTTCGTCAAGTCCTGTACCTATATACCCCTTACCATTGATGGCAAAGCCTACTGCTTCGGTGCGTGCTGAACCTGCAAAATCGGCTTTTTTTGTCCATTGATCGGTCGCAGGATCATACTGCCAAAAATCTTTGTACCAGGTAGAGGTGTTAGCACTTGTGTTATAGAGGCGCCCTGTACCCATATACCCTTTGCCATCTATCACAAAACTTACCGCAAAGCCACGTTTGCCTCCCGGAAAGTTCGCCAGTTGTTTCCAGGCATTGGTTTGAGTATCGTACTCCCAGAAATCGTCTTGACCCCGAAACCCTAAACCCATATATATTTTAGTACCTATGGCAAATCCACTGGCACCATAGCGAGTATCACCACCCACAAAAGCAAGTTGATTGGCAGGATATTCTACAACAAAATCGTCCTTACTTTCGGCTTCCAATGCTTTGTCACGTACTTCCAGTTTTACTTTGCCACTGGTGGCATACTGTGGAATAGTTACAGTGATTTTTTCATTTTCAATTGTAGAAATACTGGCTCTAAGCCCATGAATGGTTACCCTTGCCACATCCTGTATTTGGTTGGTAGTAATTACTACCTCGTCACCCACTTTACCATTGGCAGGCACAATTGAGACAATGTCGTAACCATCACCATCGGGTACACTTGTCACTGGCTGAGGCTCTTCATTTTTTTTGGCACAAGCCGCTACTATAAAAACTAATGCGCTGATGTAAACTAATAACTGTTTTTTCATTACTTTGAATGTTATTGAATTATAATAAGTTAAGCAGGTAATGTTTAAACAGTAGATTTACACAAATCAACCCAACCAGCCAAATACAACAACCATTATAACAAGGTTTTAACTAACTGAAAAAGAGTCATTTGTAGTTTACAGGAATCAGTTAGCACTATTTTAAAAAAAGACAAAAAAATCCCTGCCAGGATCCTACTGACAGGGAAAAGGAGTTAGTTTAGTACACAGATACCTACTTCACAAAGCCATCAATTGGCCTTTTGAACGGAGTCGGTCACAGTTATTTTCTGATTTAAATTTGTTGCGCTTGTTGCTTTAAAAGTTTTTTTATTTCCGCTCATAGCGGCGTAACCTCCTAAAGCTATCAGGCAGGCAAACATCAGAAAGCCAGCAAACATGCTGACTAACTGCCATTCTTTTGTATTTTTCATTATTAAGCTTGTGGTTTATGAATAGTTCGATGGTATTTGATCACTTTTATTTTAGTAATATTATTCTTTTTCAGATTTTTTTGATGTTGCAATTAGCATAAAATACAGCAAAAAAATAGCACTATTTCAAGTCAAAACTCACATTAGCGATTTTTCTTATCAAATAATTAACAACTCTTCCCCAAGACAGTCAATCAGTTTGTTCGTATGTCTGTTAGCCGACAGTTAAACCAAATAAAAACAGGTATAATGCTCCTATCAAACTATGAACCTGGCTCGCCTTTTAGTAAGGAACTACAAATAGCACACTTTGCTGTTGCCCTCACCTATACCCAAAAAGTCGAGACAGGTGCTGTGTTAAAACATTTTACCTGAACCATAACTTATAATGATTTATGTATAACTTACTCAAAATAAAAATGCTACTTGTTGGGCTTATGTGCCTGGCAATGGCTTGTAATTCTCAAAATAAGGTTAGTAACAGAACAACTATGACTCAAACAAACAACCAACCTACTCCTGAAGGATTGGAGAAAGCTACACTGGGGGCAGGCTGCTTTTGGTGTGTAGAAGCCGTTTTCCAAAGACTAAAAGGGGTAACTAAAGTAGAATCGGGCTATACAGGTGGCAACACCAAAAACCCTACTTACCGCGAAATTTGTACAGGTACTACCGGGCACGCTGAAGTAGCCCAGGTTACGTTTGACCCAAAGGTAATTAGCTTTGCTGAGCTATTAGAAGTATTCTGGCGCACTCATGATCCTACCACGCTCAATCGTCAAGGCAACGACGTGGGTACGCAATATCGTTCGGCTATTTTTTACCATAGCGAAGAGCAACGAAAAATAGCCGAAAAATCTAAAAAAGAAGCGGATGCTGCAGGTATATGGCCTAATAAAATTGTCACCGAAGTTACTCCTTTGGGGGTGTATTATCCGGCAGAAGATTCTCATCAAAACTATTACAACAATAACCGAAAACAAGGGTATTGTGTATATGTGATTGATCCCAAGGTAGAAAAACTTAAAAAGAACTTTGCGGACAAGCTAAAGTAAATCATTCATTCGCCTCGAACCAGGCTCAACAACTCACCCCAGAAAACACTTCTTAAAAATTAAGGGGTGTTTTTATCTGGCATAATAAGCAACCAATAGCACAAAACTCGTTTTTCTCTCCTCACCCTAAACTCCTGCTAAATTTCTTTTTTTTCTCATTTCTGCTACCTTTGTAAGGACTTGTATGCATTGTAGAATTTTTCAAAAAAATTAATCATTTGGCAAAGAATGGTAAATATGAAAAATTCTATTCCGAATTGATTTCTCAACATCTTAAACACACATAAAAATATGTCCACACAATATGATCTTATTGTAATAGGTAGTGGTCCGGGAGGCTATGTAGCTGCTATTCGTGCTTCTCAGCTAGGAATGAAAGTAGGCATAGTAGAAAAAGCCGAGCTAGGGGGTATTTGTCTGAACTGGGGATGTATTCCTACCAAAGCGTTGCTTAAAAGTGCTCAGGTATTTGATTATATTACCCACGCCGAAGACTATGGAGTAAAAGTGAGTAAGGCTGAAACTGATTTTACCGGAATGGTAAAGCGTAGCCGTGATGTAGCAGGAGGAATGAGCAAAGGAATTCAATTTTTGCTTAAAAAAAATAAAATCGATCATATTGCTGGCTTTGGAAAAGTACTTAAAGGTACCAAAGTTGAAGTAACCGACGACAAAGACGCCAAAACTGTATACTCACCCAAAAATATCATACTTGCCACGGGTGGTCGCGCCCGCGAACTGCCTAACCTGCCTATAGATGGCAAAAAAATTATTGGTTACCGCCAGGCAATGGTGCTCGACAAGCAGCCTAAGTCAATGGTAGTGGTAGGCTCTGGTGCTATAGGCATCGAGTTCGCTTATTTTTACCACACCATTGGCACCGAAATCACCATTGTAGAGTACATGCCTAACATTGTGCCTAATGAAGATGTAGACGTGTCGAAACAACTGGAGCGCACTTATAAGAAAAAGGGTATGAAGGTGATGACCAACTCTGAGGTAACCTCGGTGGATACTAAAGGTAAAAAGTGCAAAGTACACGTAAAAACCAAAAAGGGCGAAGAGATAATAGAGTGTGATGTGGTACTATCAGCGGTAGGTGTAAGCACCAACATCGAAGGCATTGGTCTGGAAGATGTAGGCGTGGCAACTGATCGTGGACAGGTGGTAGTAGATGAGTTTTACCAAACCAATATTCCTAATATTTACGCCATTGGCGATATTGTAAAGGGACCTGCTTTGGCACACGTGGCTTCGGCTGAAGGAATTATTTGTGTAGAAAAAATGACCGGACACAACCCTGAGCCATTAGACTATGACAATATTCCAGGATGTACTTATTGCGCTCCTGAAATTGCCTCGGTGGGTTATACTGAGAAAAAAGCCAAAGAAGCAGGGTATGAACTTAAAGTGGGTAAATTCCCATTCTCTGCCTCAGGTAAAGCCAAGGCGGGTGGAGCACCTGATGGTTTTATCAAGGTAATTTATGATGCCAAATACGGCGAATGGTTGGGCGCGCATATGATTGGTGCCAATGTAACCGAAATGATTGCCGAGGTAGTAGTAGCACGCAAGCTGGAAACTACCGGACACGAAATTTTGAAGGCGGTTCACCCCCACCCTACTATGTCAGAAGCAATCATGGAAGCTACTGCTGCGGCTTATGATGAGGTGATTCACTTGTAGGTTAAAAACAAGTTTTACCTTATACAAAATACAAACACCCTTGACTAAATCATGAAGATAAGTCAAGGGTGTTTTTGTACCATTCGTCAACTACTTGATTACTGTTACCCGTTTCAGTAGCCAGTTGCTTACAGCAGGTAAAAACTCAGGCAACAACTCTTTGGGGAGTTTGGCGTATTCGCTGGGTGAACCAGTGTTGGCTTTTTGAAACAAGTGATTGGCATTTTTGAGTACCTTGATGGTTACATCTTTGTTTCCTGCCTTTTTTAGAGCTTTTTCCAAAGGTTCTCGGTTCTGTGAGGTCAGCACTTGTAAATCTTTTTCACCAAAAATGGCAAGCACTGGGCAAATAATTTTCTCCATATTTGGGCGAGGGTCATAACTGATAAAAAACTTGTACCAGGGGTTTTTCACTCCTTTGAGCTGTTGTTTAATCACATATTCGGCATACACTTTAGGCTTGGTAATATGGGCAGTTTTTTCTTTGGGTAGCTTTTTTATCTCTTCTAACAAATAAGCCACATTTGCCTTGGTCACTTCATCCCAACCTTTGCCTGTTTCTAAAGCCTTAAACATCATCAACGAACGTTTTCTTTGCGCTTTGCACTCTTCGTCTGACTTGCCTTGGGCTTTTAGCATAGCATCCGATTGTTCTAAAATCACTTCTTTGCCTGCCACCGTGGGTCCTGCCATCAATACCATAAAGGCAAGACCAGGATGTTTGGCATAGACCAAATGCGACACAATACCCCCTTCGCTGTGCCCCAATACACCTATTTGTTGGGGGTTGATGTCTTTTCTTTTTTCTAACAGTTGAATGGCTGCTACCACATCTTCGGCAAAATCTTCGGTGGTTGACTGCATAATTTTTCCTGTAGACTTGCCCACCCCTCGGTCGTCGTACCTCAACACAGCTATGCCTTTAGCAGTAAGTTCATCAGCAATTTGTTTAAATATTTTGAACCCCAAAATATCCGAATCACGGTTTTGTGGTCCGCTGCCCGTAATAAGTACTATTGCGGGATGTTTGCCCTTGGTTTTGGGCAAAGTAAGGGTACCACTCAGGGTAATTTCAGCATTCTTAAAAATGACTTCTTCTTCAGTATGTGCTTTGTTTTGTGCTATTGCCTGGCTATTTATAAGGGTTGCCATAAAGCAAGCAATGAATAATAATGTATGCAAATGATTCAATTTTATCATGAGTAGTTTAGTCAAGAGTTATACTGCAACTTAGCTAATAATAGGTGGGTTTATGGTGTAAATTAGTCTTCTTTGAGTTGTTTGTGTAAAATATAAGAATACACGGTTGGTACCAATACCATGATTAAAATGCCTATCATAAAAACCCACATTGGCGATTGTATAGCATAGAGCATGACCAAAGATATAAGTGCCGTAACCACCCAAACCTGTCCGCCCAAACGGTGGGTTTTTACCCAAACATTTTCGTTTTCGATAGTCCAAGGGGTACGAATGCCCACAAAATAGTTGGGGCGAAGTTTACCCATAAAGTTGCCCAAGACTAAAAATAACAACAAAATAAGGGTGAGGATGGCTTTGAATAAATGAAACTGAACACCTGCCGAATGGATAAAGATAAGGCAGGTAATGGCCGCTATGAGCGTAGTACTTGAAAAGATCACCCAACGAAAAGCGGTTTTAAACTGCTCAAAGTTTTTCTTAGGATCAATTTTAGGCAACAAAAAAAGTAAGCCATACGATACAATGTTGATGCCCATAAACAGGGCAATGCTTACCTCTTTAGCCGCATAAGAGTCAGGTTTGCCGTGAATATTCCAATGTACTGGAATCTCTGCCGGGAGCTTGCTCCAAAGTAACGCCGCAATTGCTGCTGGTAAGGCAATGGTGAGCCCACCCCAAACCCACCAAATCAAGGTATGTTGTTTACTGTCCGTCATATTTTTTTAATGTTAAAGTTTTACAATTAATCACTCATTGCCTGGTCGCTCGAAGGAGCCTCACTGTCTTTGAGCCCCATTAGCCAGGTCACTATATCTTCAAGCACTGAAGTACTCAACGAATAATATACATATTGCCCTTTTTTGACCGACACTACCAACTCTGCCTGCTTAAGCAAGTCAAGATGATATGATACACTGGGCTTGCGCATATCAAAATGGTCTGCAATCTCCCCTGCTGTCAGGTCGCTGTCTTTGAGCAAATCCAGAATTTTACGCCGAGTAGGATCATCCAACGCCTTGAAAATTTTTTTCATGTACTATTCATTTTAATTCAATAGTTAGATAATTATCTAAATATATATTTTTCTAATGACTCACACAAATGTTGAGCTCAAAAAATCTTCCTTTTTGAAACTCATACTCAACTTAAGTAATTGTCTATAAACATTTTACAAAAAAATAAGTTATTTAATTACTTATAAGGTGATGTTATATGATCATCATCAAAAAAAAATAGTCCTAAGAAAAAGAGGAAAGATGCACAATTTTGGCGGCAGGGAATTATCACTAACCGAGGGAGGGGTTTTATAAAAGAACGCCCTATTATTACACCTATTTATTAAATATCCGATGCCCAAGTCAACCCAGAAAACTGATTCGATCCAAGAAAACAGGACACAGCATACATCACCCAAAACCAATGCTGGCACCAATAAACACAAGGCCAAACAACGCCCTATAACTGCCAAACAAACGCCCATACAACGAAAGAAAAATCACGGAAGAGCTGCCAAAAAACAACACTGGCAGCATGAGATTAACGAAGAAATAGACTTATACTATGAAGAGAGGTTTGACACAGGTAGAGAAGATTACTTCCCTGACCATAGTGAACGCCCGAAAAAAAGGAAAAGAAGAAGGAAGAAAAAGTCAACTCCCCCACTCAAAAAACCACAGTCGCTTATTGTCAAAGATGTCCCACCCAAGATAAAGAAAGATACCCTGCCTTTGCCAGAGGTAAAAATCAACCCTGCACCTGCATCAAAAAATCGTCGGAAAGAAGTGAGTCCCATCCAACTACCCGGGGGTGACATGGGCTACGAACGCTCGGCACGGGAGATAAATGATGGAGAAAAGATTTTTGAGCAAAACCGTAACTATGCCATCACCGCAATCAGTAGGCTTAATCAATATTTACATACTTTAGATGAAGCCATTCTTAAAACTCATAACAGCGACCCTACCCTCGCTACGTTAAAAATGGTAGCTAAAGAAGTGAAAACAGCCATTGAAAACATCCATCAGGATATACATCAGGCAGTACAAGATGTATCGTTGGCTTTATCACTTAACTTGTCGGCTCCCTACACACTCAAAAAACAAAAGGCAGTTACCCAAACCATAGACCAACGCCTTGCCCAGCTCACTACTCAGGCAAACAACTTCAAAAACACTTGGGATGGAACTATAGCCGCGCTGGTAGCCGAAACACAAGCCTTGATAGCTTCTAAAGGGCAAATACATATTGGTGACAAGGCTGAAGCTAATGGTGATTCTGACCAAACACTTCACAAGGTGTACGCCCCTTACAGAGGGCGGGAATTTAGAGGATTAAGCCAAAAAAATCCGGAAAAGAAACCAGGTGGACAAAGCTCATTAAAGGCTACTTTGCTGGAGAAAAGCATGTCGATCAATGCAGCCGCCCAGCAATTATATAATTTGCTGATGGTGAGTTTTTCCAAAGACCAAATTGGTTTTATTCAAGCAATCAGGCTTATGTCACGCCCTGACACACACAAGGTAGAAACTGCTTTTATAAATGTGCCTGATAATACTACCAACCAAACCTTGCGTGAAGTACTCATCAAACGTTATGGTATGCCCAATGTAGACAACGATCGCAAAGAGGGGCAACGCGCCAAATACTTGTTTGAACTACTCGACAATGGAGGGAAAGCCACCAATGCCACCCGCCTGGCAGTATCACTGGGGCTGATGGAACGGGGTACTTGGGCCAGGTTTGTGTCTGACGAAGAAGAGGTAGTAAGACTGGCTGAGTTGTGCGACCCACACGAATTGGAAAAGCTCTGGAATATTTATGGGGCTACTATGCAACGTAGCCTAAACACCTACAACTATCGCAGAGTCAAAAATTTTGTTATTTCTAATACGCACTATGCTGCCATCAAAGCCACTGCCAAGGCAATAGGCAAAGAAAAAGACCCAGAAAAAAAAGCGGCACTGGAAAATAAACTGGGCGAATGGCAAGCCAATATTTTGAGGGACAAAGATGGAGTATCAGCTTTTTTAACACAAAAAGACCAGCAATTGGCAGCCATTGTCAAAAACTTTAGTGTTGGCGCCAGCAAATACGTGGGAAGATTTGGGTTTTCGTTGCCCAAAACCGATGGCAAAGTAAAAGACCTTGCCAAAGCTGTAGAAGCCTGGCTCAAAACCATTGCTAAAGAAGAAAAAACTTATTTTAATAACCAGCCTGTCATTCGTCGCTACATATCGGGGCAAACCGTTCAGTTCAAACCCATTGGTACATTCAAAGACAAGGACCAGAACAAGGAATACGAAGAAATAAATATTACCCCTCCTAGCCCTACCAAATACCTCCAGTCTATTGGCGAGGGGCAAGCATTGCTTGGCAAAGGTTTTTGGGGCAAACTGGGTGGCTCCATTGCAGCCATTTTTCAATACCCCGCCGCACTTGCGACCAACATTTTGTCTTTGGGCAGGTATACCCTCTTTTTGTCTGACAATCAAAAACAACAGTACCGCGCCAATAAGATGGGCTGGAACTCAGGCGACCGAAAATTTTTGCGCTATATGTTAGAGGCAGGTACAGCCAACAACGACCGACAAGACGATCACCCCGACACAGAAAACCGACACGAACCTGCGCCTACCAACTCAAAAAAACCTGACCGAAAGGCTTACTTGCCAGGCTTAGAAGAGGAACGAATAGAAGGACACCAAGCTTCAGATCTCAAGCAAATTGTAAATACAGTACGCCACATTATTCAAACCCGTGGGGCAGAATTTGAACCTGAAATGTTGGCGGCACTGGTAAATATTGCCCGGCAAGCAGACATTACTTACCAAGGCGGAGGCTGGGATAATAAATGGAATCCACTCAACGCCAAAAGGTATAAAATCAACCGTCGGCAAGACTTGGTAAAATCGCTGATGAAGCTGCCCGACCGCTGGAAAATTCAATTTTTGAATGCCTTTTTGCCCAAAGACCAATCTCTAGACAAAGCCACCGATGCCCAACAAGCCAACGACCGCACCGACTGGGCATTGGATTGGGTAAGGCGAGTATTGATAGCCTTGCGGGTAGCACCTAAACAAATACATGAAGTAGTAGGTAGCCTGAGGTATGGGGGCGATGTCTCTCCTACTTATTTAGAATTGAGGCGTTATGCAGGCAAAGAAAGCTTTAGCTCGCATAAGGTGGTGACATTGGCTTTTCAGCTCAATGATAAAGAACTGAAAATTGCTCAAACAGACAAAGAAATGCATGTAGGGCTGGAGCGTCAGTTTGCCAAACACCTGAAAAGTTCTTTTTTGGGCATTTCGTGGAAACGAAAATTGGGTAATAAAAGCATTGTAGAGCGATTTAATAGCCTGAAAGCTCACTTGCATATTCACCCTTTGCTCGACTGGAGCAATGATGGACAGAATATTAGTAAGGGGAGTTATAAAAAGCTGGAAAAGAAAACTTCACACACCCTCGATAAACGCATCAGAAAGGATATAAGTGACGGAGCATCAGACCTCAACCGTGAAGAAAACCGTTTGCCAGATAGTGGTTACAAACGCTATCACCTCGACTATGTGGAGTCTAAGGATGTAAACGATGATATAGGCAAGGAACAAACAAAACGACGTGACCAACAAAGCGACCTGGATAACCTGGAAGGGGTCAAAGAACTGTCTTACAAAGCGTACCGGGCAAAAGTTAAAACGTATGCCGCTCGGTTTGCCCAAATAATAAAAAATACCAGCGACTATAACAAGGCATTACAGGCAGCTCTTGATGTATGGCAAAAAGGTGATGAATTTGTGATGTCAAAGGTACACTTCAACGCAAACCTTACCAAATGGCGTAATCCTAACTTCAGGAGAGACGAGCATTCTTACCCAACCTACGCCCGCTCGCTCCAGCAACGTAAAAACATTTTCTTTGTAGAGGTATACAGTAATTTGTTACACAGTGATTTTAAGGCTTACCGAAAGTTTGAAAAGTTAACTAAATTTAACTACCGCCAAGAAAGCTCCTCACGTAATGTAAACACTGTCACTAGCATGTATGGACACGATTTTGACCTGATCAATGAAATTCTCAAAAGCAATTATCGCTGGTTTAGACCTGCCTCAGGGCGAGATAAGGGTGGGGCTGGAGCAGCTTTTACCAACCTCAATGGCAGGGTATTGCTGGAAGAATGGACCAATGTGCGTGAACACCGTGACAAGATTGCCCACCGCACCCAGTTAAAAGAAGCTATCAAAAATGAAAAACGCCAGAAAGAGCCCAATGAAAGGCGAATAAACGACTTAGAAACAGATTACAACAAACTAAACACCCTCATCAGCAACGAATGTATACCTATGCCTCGGCAAGACCGACTAAGGCAACTCAAAAATGCTTTTCCGAACGATGGTGCATATATGGACATGGTGCGTAACCTGTTGTTGCACTTGAGTAATTCGGCGGAGTTTGATAAAAGCTTTTTTGATGCTTTGAAAGAAAAAGGCTACCAATCGGGCGACATGGTGACTTTGACTGAAGTTTATAAGTACCTTGCTTCGCAAGAAAAAGAGAAGTTTTTGACAGGGGGCTCTATGACTACTCAATGGAAAGCCCTCACAGTGAAAAGTACCGAACGTAAAGAAGGCGCCGCTCGTTTGGTAAGTGCCATGCGCGAACTAGACAGCGCCCGTGATAAAGGCAAAATACACTCGACCATTGGCGAAAATAAAGGGTTCTTTTATGATACATATTTCGATGATGTAGAAGAACGTCAGGAAGGCTATGAAAAACAAGCGGCCAAATACCGAAAAAACCTTGGTAAAATGCTTTGGATGTTATCTACTGCGGCTTTTGTGCCTTTTGGGGCTGGTTTAGGCATAGGCAGTGCACTGGCAGCTAAGTTGGTGATTTCAGCATTTTTTACCGGGCAAGGAATGGCCATTACCTTGCTTAACTCGGTACTTGATCCTTATAAACACAGCATAGGAGGCACTTTTGGCGAAACCGCCTGGACAGGTGTCAAAGGGGCACTTTTATCGGGGGTGTTGATGGGTGGTTTTGAACTTAAAACCATTTTTGAAAATATGAGTTGGCTAGGTACCGAAAGTATTGACGCGCTGGAATCGGCAAATGTAGACAATGAGGCGTCTTTTTTTGACCGATTTACTGGCAACCCCGAAAAACGCATGGAATTATTGGGTAAAAAAGCCGGGGAGTATGGAATGCGCAAGGTATACAAAGAAATTGGCAAAGAAATTATCAGAGGCATTGACAAAGGAGTAAGGGAAGGGCCTCAGGCTGGGTTAGTGAACTTTAAAGATGTGTTTAATCGGGCGTTTATTGTAGAGATGTTTTCTAAAGTAATGCTTAAAATATCGCTGACTGATGGAGCTACCGGAGTAGCTCCTGCCCTGGATGAGTTATTTGGAGCTCCTGACAAACCTAAAGACAAATATACTAACAAAGATTTTGCTGACGACTTTAGAGGAGGTGAGTTACGCAGAAATGTTCGACGAAAGTTATATGAAAAACTAGGCTTTAAACATTATACTGGCATGCTGGAGTATGCCATATCCAACCAAAACCCTGCTTTTCGTCCGTTTATTGTAAAATACGATGTAAGCCGAAAAATGCCTACTGCTCAAGAGTCCGTAGACTATCTAAAACACAAAGAAGAGGCAGAAGAAGCATTGCTCCACCTGGAAATGAAAGTAAATAAGGTACAAAGCCAACTCAGCAAGAAAAAAGAAGAGGATGTGGAAGACTACACCCCTGACTTTACTTTTTTGAATCGCCTTATATCCAACATAGAGCAAAACGCCCCCGAAAAACTAGCAGCACTTACAAGCGCCATTAGCAGTACCTGCGTGCCCCAAATAGATTATATCATCAATATTTTATCAGGCTATCAAAGTGAGGATGTTACAACAGGAGTCAAAAACATAACCCTGACTGATGAGAACGGTCAAGAGCAAACTTTACTCCATCGTCCAACTGACTTATCGGGAGGGCGCTCGAAGAAAAAAGACACAAAACCAAACAAGCTTGCGCCAAAATCTAAAGGTCGCGCTCCAAAGAATAAAACGACCACTAAAAGAAAAAAGAAAAAATCCTCCAAAACCTTGTCGTGGTTTGAAACTAACTCAATAGTAAATAATGACACACCCAGCGAGCATTTACCCAGTCTTTTTAGGGTAACCAATGTATCAGGCAATAATAATAATTGTTTGGTATTTTCTATTGCTACAGGTATAGGCAGAGCACTCACCAACCAAGAAGCCTTGCAGATAAGGGACACTATAGGAGTGTACCATCAAGGTTTTTTGGAGAATAACTTCAATATTGTAGATAAAATATGTACCGCACTGGGGCAAAGCATAGAAATACGCTGGTGGCGACAATCTTCGGTAAGTACCGTGGCACCTGCTGGTATCAATTTTACTTATGGCACGGGACCAAATAGTGGTCGAGTAGTAAATGTAGTAGAGGTAGGCAATAACCACTTTCAGTTATTATCGGAGATTTAATAACACCTGAGCTCACTCACTTTTAAATTATTACACATCAATGTTTTCTAAAAGTCTTTCAAAAAACCTTACACTTCAGTTTGATCAAAAAATGCAGTGGATGCTTGGCAACACCCCATTGCAAAACGACACCAACATTGCCCTGTTAAAAAAATGGTGGCAATACCTGAGTGTACCTCCTGCTTTATTTAGTGCAGCCACAACTCAACAACGTAACTGCCTTACTTTCAGTACGCAGGGACAAACACTTGAGGTTTTAGAAAGTCACGCCAATTATTATCATCAAGAACTAGGGGTGGCAATGACTCGCTTGCAACGACTAGAAACGCTGGGCGAACGCTGGCAACCCAACACACTGGGGAGTTGGATAGAGCTAAACACCTTGGGAGCAAATGCCGGGTGGCATGCTCCCGTAAATTTAACTGCAACCGAAATACTTGCTACACTTGATGAAGACAGCCTCAACCGACGCTTGTTTTATAGGTGGACCCAATACCAGCCCGCATTTAAGGGCATTCAATACGGAGAAGATTTTTCTGGAGTGGGTATTCAACAAATAGAACTCTTGTTTGACGCTACACAAACGCTTGTTACCCAGTATCACCATGCACTTGCTTTGGCAGACTTATATAAGGTTAACGCCTTCCCTCCTTATCTACAAGAAATACTAGAGCATTATAACACTACCCAATTGGCTCTTTCGCTATGGCTCACCCCGCAAGGCGTGGTAAAGTTTGGCTTAAAAGTATACCAACCCTCAGTAAAATTGATGCTGGCGTTGACAATGCTTACTGGATTAAGCAAAACCGACGAAACATCATTGGCTCTAATACATAGCTCTTTTGACAAAATTGCTTGGGTAGAAGTTCAACAAGTCACCAAAGGACTGGTAACAATGCTAGAGTTGAGGTAAATTGCTTTGACCAACAAGTCTTATAATAATCAATTATGTTAAGTAAAGTGATTAAAAACGCTATCATAATCAGACTACTACCAGGCTTACTTACACAAAAAGTTGTAATATAAAGCCTCAAAATCGACAAAAACCATCGCCTGCGACCTAAGTTTATACAAGGTTTACTTCAAAAAACAAGGTGCTAACTCTACACACTTTTACGCTGGTGTAGTCTAGCGTACACTTAGATGTGCCCCACTTAGCCTCCAAAAAATAAGTTCGGAAAAGACAAAATACATCAGTGAACTTTTACAACACAAAAACAAGGGTTTATCTAAGTTTACAGATTACCAATACAATATAAACTCAATAATTAACTACTTGTCTGAGGGATTGATGCTACGCAGTTCCTCTCCACATTATTCAAAAATTAAGCTCACCTTTATAATATTATATTAACTAAAACATACACAAAATTAACCTTTAATTATACCACCTAAACAAAAAAAGTTCTAACATTTGTAAGTTTTTTACAAAAAGACACTTTTTTACCTTCCTACAACTCTCTTACTTTACATATTATTTTACGCCACAAAATTTTATAAAATATGAATTTAGCAAAATATACTTTTGCGTTACCTGCCAACATACCGGGTAACGCCTTCTATTCTATTGCCTGTTGGCAAGCCCCACATCAACATTCTATTACTCAAGTAAATATCTAGGCTCAGCAGCCCTTCTTTATATACTATACTATACATCGATGAGAAAATATACAATCGCCTGCTTAATTTTAATCATAAGCGGGCTGCTGACCTCGTATGCTCAAGCACAAATAGTGAGCTGTACTGATATTAGTTTCGAGAGTGGAACTTTTGGTGCATGGACTGGCCAGACTGGAAGTATTGACGGTAGTGGAGTGATCACTTTGCCAACCCCTGGGTTGGTCAATGGTCGACATACTATCATGACTCCAGGAGTAGACCCCTTAGTGGGAATTCCGACTGTACCTGCTGGTGCAACACACTCGGTAAGGTTAGGCAATGACGCCTCAAGCAAAAAGGCTGAATCAATGGAAATTACTTTTACAGTAACTGCCGCTCAGTCAACTTTTCAATATCAATATGCCGTAGTACTGGAAGACCCCAACCATCAACCCCACCAACAACCGGGGCTGGAGTTTAACATGTTCGATGCTTTAGGGCAACCTATTCCCTGTAGCTCGGTTAAATTTGTTTCGGGGGGCAATATCCCAGGTTTTCAGTCTAAAGGGCGCATTCGCTACAAAGACTGGACAACCGTGGCGGTAGACCTGATGCCTTACATTGGGCAAAAAATCACGATTAAATTTACCACCAATGACTGTACGTTGGGTGGGCACTTTGGCTACTGCTACCTTACTACTGGATGTTCGCTTCAGTCAGTGTCGGTCAGTGGTTATTGTTTCAACATCAATGGGGTAACTCTTTCAGCACCTATAGGCTATGACGAATATAACTGGTCGGATGGGCAAACCGGACAAAGCGTGTTTGTAACCAACCCTACCCCTGGTGATACTTACACCGTTACGCTTAAGTCAGTAAGTGGTTGCCAGACTCAGGCTTCAGTAGTGATTCCACCCAAATCGCCCAAAGTACCCGAGCCCATACCCGTGCCTGTGGCACCTGCTTGTGGGGCAAACCTACAGCTAGAAGCCAGCGGCAGTGCAAATGGTAGGTATAAATGGTTTACATCTACCAATTCGGCAGATTCTATTCGCGGGGAAGTGACCAATATTTACAATCCTCCGTTTGCCACCAACAGTGTCACTTATTATGTAGCAGCAGTGGATGATTATGGGTGTGAAAGTGATAAAGTAGCCATGAGTACTGTAGTGTTGTCTACACCGCTACCACCCAAAATGACAGTAACTGATGTATGTGTGCAAGGTACCATTACTTTTACAGTAGATGAAACCAATGCCAATACTTATCACTGGTACAAAGACAGTATAGGAGGCACTGCCTTTCAAGCATCTACTGACAAAACTTTTACTACTGGGATACTTAGCAAAGATACTACTTTTTATGTGTCGCAGGTAAGTGCGGTTAATGGTTGTGAAAGTGCCCGTACCAAAATTACCGGGCAAGTGCATCCCTTGCCCGTGATAAAGGTCATTGACAATAAAGGCTGTATTGGCGAACAAATATTATTGAAGGTAAGTGGAGGGGTACAAGGCAAATACAACTGGTATACATCCAAAAACCCCGCAGACATCATCGCTGGGGCTAACGATAGCACTTACCTTACACCGCCTTTGGCTACCAACACTACTTTTTATGTAACCGCCGAAAGTACCATTGGGTGTACCAGCGCACTCGACTCAGTAGTGGCACAAGTAGAGGCTCCTCCGGCAGCTCCTAAAGTACCAGGCGTTAGCATTTGTAGTGGAGAAAATGCTACTGTCACTATCAACGAAACCAACACCAATACTTTTAACTGGTACAATGTAGCGACAGGAGGCACTGCTTTTCAATCTTCTGGTGCTAAAACGTTTACGAGCGGGGCACTTACTGCTAACACCAAATATTATGTATCGCAAACCTCAGCCGCTGGCTGCGAAAGTAGCCGTACCGAGGTGTTAATAACAGTAAACCCTTTGCCCCCAGCTCCTACAGTAACCCCAGGCAAAGGTTGTGCGGGCAATAGTATATTATTGCAAGCAAGTGGTAGCACCAGTGGCATTTACCGTTGGTATACCTCTACCAATACTGTCGACTCCATTTCTGGAGCAGACTCTGCCACGTTTAATACGCCCCCCATTTATCAAAACACCACATACTATGTGGCAGCTGTAAGCAATAATGGTTGTGTAAGTCCAATGACCGCAGTAATAGCTGATGTAAAACCTACTCCGGGGGCTCCTATAGTTAGCAGCAATCAAGAAGTATGCGGGAGTGGTAAAATCACCCTTACCATCAATGAAAACAATACTTATGAATACAGGTGGTATACTGACAGCACCAGTACAGTTCCATTTAAGGCTGGTACAGAGAAAACTTATACTACTGATCTACTGACAAGTACCACCAACTTTTATGTATCGCAGGTAGGAGTGAACGGTTGCGAAAGTCCCCGCACTTTGGCTCAGGCAATCGTAAACCCATTGCCTAATGCCCCTCAAATCATTGCAAATGAGGGTTGTACAGGCAATAGCGTTATATTACAAATAAGCGGGGCAGCGAATGGGCAGTACCGTTGGTATAATGATTCGCTTAAAACATCACCCATCAATGGAGTGACAGATAGCCTATATCAAACTCCAGTATTAATCACCTCTACTCAGTATTATGTAAATATAGTAGATGCCAAAGGTTGCGAATCGCCCCTTACTAAAGTCCCCGTTACAGTACACGAATTGCCTGCTCCTATTGCCAAGCAAGATACTACGGTATGTCTGGAAGACATAGGAAACCTGGAACTGGATGGGGGCGAAAATTATGGGCATACCTGGAATACGGGTGAAACCTCAAGGTACATCACTATTGCAAAAGAAGGATTGTATACAGTCACCACCCAAACAGTACATGGCTGTGAGCGTACGGATAGCATCAAGGTAACCACACTTTGCGACCCGATCGTGTATATCCCTGAGGCTTTTTCACCCAATGGAGACGGAAACAATGATTTTTTCAAAGTGTTTGGGCGCTACCTTGAACACATTGATATTATGATCTATAACCGTTGGGGTACCTTAATTTTTCACTCAAACAGGCTAGACAGTGCCTGGAATGGCACCGTAAAAGGACAGATTGCCAATGCAGGCGTCTTTAGGTGTAAAGTAGTGTACCGGGGCATCAATGGTAAAAACAAAGAAAAACAAGCCATGATCCACTTGGTAAAATAACATTTGCTAAGTAACGTGCTCAAAATAAGTTTTTGGTTTTTAGGACAAATACGCACAACTGACTGAGGCATTTAGCCTTTGGCAGAGCTCGGCAAAGCGAAGCTTTAGCCATCGGTTTTTGCGCTCAAGGCAACATCCGGGGGATGTTGAGCCAGACCGTGGGACGGTACTACGGGCAATAAAAATAACGAAAGGTAGTAAAGCGGATTTATTCTAAATCGGACAGTTATTGTTGAGGGCTATGCCCGAAATCCCGTTTACGGGGCGAACACGTTACTAAGCACCAAGGCTTTCAAAATACATATACCAATCCACAGAGCAACAAATAAATTGTTATACAGGTGTATATTTATCATATCAACAAGTAAGTGATCAGACAGGATTGGTATTATTTAATACAAGCCTTTGTGTATAAAAACAACACTCAATACTATAAGTTACTTGCGGCTATCTCATAAGAGATTTTAGAAGGATACTACTCTAAATACTAACCATAACTGGAGGGTTTTTGAAATCTACCAGATATAAAATTTGGCAACGTTTGAGTAATGAGACAGCCTGTATTACACATAAAGCTAAAGAATTATCTCCCCATGAAGTTAATTAAATACAATATATTCATGTGCTTATTTATGTGCCTGCACATGATCGCACAAGCACAAACCGACCCCCAGTTTTCACAATTTTATAACGTTCCTTTGTACCACAACCCTGCATCGGTAGGTACTGCAGGTACTCGTTTTGCTATGACCAGTCGTGCACAATGGGCGGAGGTATCAAGCGGAATGAATACCACGCTGGTATCTCTCGACCATAGTTTTGGTAAAAGTGGAAGCAATGTGGGTGGTTTTATACTACGTGACCAACAGGGAAAAGTAGGTGTAGTAGCCTATCACGTGGCAATGCAGTATGGCTACGCTATCAAGTTGAGTAAAACCTGGCGGTTGCGCACCGCTATGGAAGCTGGGGTGATCAACAAAAGGTTGGAAAATAACCTTAAATTTGTAGATCAGTTTGACAACTCAGGCTTAATCAACCCAAATAACTCCGAAAAACTCATCAGCGAAAGTATATTTTACCCTAGTGTAGGCGCTGGATTGTTACTACACAACGAGGTGTTTTGGGCAGGTGTATCGGTCAATCATTTGAACCGCCCTGAACAAAGCTTTTTTGCTCAAGACCAGCTCAACACCAGGGTGGCTACCAGAGCTACTATTTACGCAGGAGCACGCATTCCTTTATTTCACGATATTAACAGCTCGTTAAGCCCTACTTTTTTGTACAAGGAACAAGGAAGTTTTAAGCAAATGGACTTGGGCGTTTATGCCCATTTTCCTATCAGTTATGCCTTTAGGTATAAACACAAAGCCGCCAGTAATGTACAAGGCATTGCGGGAGTTGTATACAGAGGGTGGGTATTTGAAAAGTACGCGCACGATTTGCCTAATAACGATGCTATAGTGCTCATGGCAGGGCTTGGCTTCAATAACTGGGGCATTAGCTATAGCTTTGATGCAGGTATCAACGGTAAGGATATGCGGTTGAACAATGCCCACGAAATAAGCGTGATTTATACCTGGAAAAAAGCCAGGAAAAGGAAGAAAACCTTTTTCCCTTGTCCTTCTTTCTAGGGATAGTTAAACATTTCCCTCTCTCTGGTTAATCAGCCAGAGAGAGGTATTATTAACCAACCATTGCCTTTCTCACAAAAACTCGCAAAAAAAAGCCAGCATATTGTCTACTTCTGAGTTCCAATATTTATAATTATGTCCTGCTTTAGTCCAATGATATTTCACTTTAAGGTCAGGGGTTACTTTTTTTAAGGCATTGTATAACAACAAAGATTGAGCAAAGGGCACAATACGATCTTGCTTGCCATGTCCTATGTATAAACCCATTTTTAGTTTTTTGGCGTGGTATACCAGGTTTTCTGCTCCTGTTTTCCAACGTGCCGGAAACTGCCCATAACTCCCTAAATACCCAATCATCAAACGATCAGCAGTCATTTTGGTAGGGTCATAGTCACCCGAAAGCGCCGCACCTGCTACAAACAACGCTGGTGCTGCCATGCCTATGGCTACTACCCCACGCCCACCAGTAGACAACCCTAACAAGAAGTTTTTTTGTGAAGTAAGCAGTATACCATAGTCTTTTTGTAAACCCGGAAGCATTTGTTTTATTACCCAATTGAGGTCAGGGTATTTCTTCCAACCTGAAAGGGTCTGCGGATAAAATTTTGCCGAATACACGCTTTTACTCATTTCGGGCAAAACTAGCCTAAACCCTTGTTCAAGTGCTTTTTTACACAAAGATGATTTGTTGCACCAATCTTCTTTAGGGAAGTTCCAGCCTGGCAATACTACAATATTTCCTTTTACCTCCCCTTTTGGGCTACGTATGTCTAGTTTGTGCCCACCAATGGTAAGGGTAGCAATGCTGTCTAACATAGGGTACACTTTAGTTTTAGGTGCGGTAATTTGTGATTGCTTCATTGCCGCAGGCTCGGCTAAAAAAGCGGCCTTTGCGGTATTTTTTTGAGCGTTACCACAGCCTGTAAACCAAGACAAAAGGCAGAGGCATACAGCAAATCCTGTCAAGTTTTTTTTCACAATAATTGGTTTGAATTACAAAAAGGAACAGGCCTTTGGTTAATAAATCAAAAGCCTATTGAAGATACAATTTAAGAATATTTTTGTTGATGTATCCTTTTGTTTTAATAAGATTCTGTCCATTTATTTCCACAGCTTTTGCAACGATAAATGTGATCTACCTCACAATCGCTGGCTCCAGTCATTGGATTACCATTGACAAAATCAGTCCCCAGATGATATACTGTAGCCTGCTTACATTTCCAACAGGTTTTGTCAGGCTCATAACTACCACTACTTTGTTCTTCTTCGTCGGTGTGAGGTGTATTAGAGTAAGAGTCGTGAAAGTGACTGCCTTCTCCATTAGATGGCGATGGTGTTTTTTGTGTATTGGCTTCTTCCTCTAATTTATCCAAAAAACCATTGATTTCTTTTTCGGCATCATCTGCCAAATCCTTCAAAAACTTTTTAAAAATACTCATGCACATAGTTCGTTTAAATTGTTAAAAATATGCGCTGAAATTTACCACGCCCAGCGCACAAAAAACTGTGGGGTGCTTGTTGTCCAGGTACTATTTCGGTGATAAAACCACTCTACCCCTATTTTAAAAGTATTTTGAGGGTCTTCGCTAAAAAGCTTGCTTACCTTCCAGGCAATATTGGGTTGGGTCAAAATATCAAAACCATCGTTTTGGCTTTGAAACATGTCAAAATAGCCCTGAAAGGAGAACTCTAATCGATTGCTAATACGAATAGGCAACCCCCAAACTCCGGTAATTTGATAAGTCTTAAAATCGGAGTTGTCATAACGGTAGTACCCGTTGATAAAAAACACATTGAATAGCGGCACCCTGAAGTTGACCGATAATCCAATCATTCGAGCATGATAGTTTTCACCCTGGTTGATTTGCCCTGCCAATAAAATATCGTCTACGCCAAACGCATTGTTGTAACTGATTGCCTGACGGTTTTTAATCCGGTAACGCTTCTTGGGGTCTTCTCCCCCTCCACTAAATATTTTCTTAAGACTAATTCGCGGTTGCCACTCGGCATACAAGCTGTAGTTGTTGCCCGTGGGTTGATTGTTGGCGTCTAAAAACTGACCCGAAAAGAAGTTTACAAAGAAAAAATTATCACCGTAAGGCCAGGTAGAGAAATTATCTATAATAAAGGTAAGCATTTGCCCATTCTGGGTATTGAGCCCAGTGGTGATATCGTCGAACCGGGTTCCATAAGAAAGCTGTGCTCCAGTATGTGATACATTTACTTGAGCAAAACTTAAATCATTGGACATCATACCAGGCATAAACCAAAGTATCAGTAGAGCTATTCGTAGTTTTTTCTTCATCATGTCAGTTATTTCATGTTCCACAACAAACGCCTCACCTGGTATTTGTTGTTTAACTTAATGTTTATTTTTTTGCTTTTATACATAACACAAGCCTACACAGTGGTTGGTCTGATACACATTTTCAAGAAAACTTATGGTCTGCCTGTAACCTTTCTCTAAAGTAATAGTTTCCTTTTTTGATTTTTAAAATAACGCATCAAATAATCAATTAGTAAACTATATAACCATGTACTTTATGCAACGCATATTATCACTCATTATCCTGGCAACTATGTTGGCTTCTTGCCAAATCAATGCTCAAAACAATTCATCTACCACCAATGTAAAAGGTGAATGGGTAGCCAAACTAAGAAAAAATAACAAAGTATGGCTGCAGATGACCATAAACCGCGAAGGAGACAATGGGCAGCATAGTCGTTGGAACAGTAGCTCATCATACAAACAACAGGAATTTAGTGGGCTCCAACCCAACAGCAAAGAAAACCATACTTTCACGCTCAGTCGCGATGCGGGCAAACTTAGCTTTAACGGAGCTTTTGTAGGCAAGGCAGGTGCGGGTGATTTTACTTTTCAACCCAATCAGGATTTTCGCAATTTCTTGCAAAAGGAAGGTTTTGACAAAATAAGCAACAACAAACTCATGGCAATGACACTACACAACGTAAGTAGAAGGTTTGTGAAAGACATTAAAAAAACGGGGTACAAAAATTTCTCCACCTCTAAACTCATTGCCTTAAAAATCCACAATGTGTCTCCAGAGTTTATCAAAAAAATACACAATGCCGGGTTTAGAGATATTTCATTGAATAAACTAATTGCTTTCAAAATACATGGAGTGACAGAAGAGTTTATGAATGCCATGAAAAAAGTCGCTGGTAGCGACCTTAAAGCAAGCAAACTGATTGCTTTTAAAATTCATGGGGTCACACCTGAATTTGTGAAAGCATCGCGTGAGAAGTTTGGCGACATTTCTATGAATAAAATTACAGGTTTTAAAATTCATGGAGTGACAGAAGAATTTATGAATGACATGAAAAGAACAGGTATAACCAACTTATCTGCTGCTCAACTTATTGCGTTTAAAATACACGGAGTCACGCCTGAATTTGTCAAGGATTTTAAGAAAATGGGATATAACCAACTAAGTGCATCTAAACTTACCAGTTTTAAGATTCACGGAGTAACTCCTGAGTTTGTACAAGCACTCAATAAACTAGGCTATCAAGAAGCATCTGCTTCCAGGTTAATTTCGTGCAAAATACACGGAGTTACCATTGATTTTATCCAAAAAATGAACAAAAAAACCAACAAACAGCTGCCATTGAGCCGTTTGGTTTCTTACAAAATACATGGCATCGACAAGGACTTTGACACAAATGATGATTAATTGTCAAACCGCTAAAAAAGGAATAATGATTAGTTACCCTCTCTGGAGGGTATTTTTTTGAAATGAAATTTAGGTAAGTTACTTTAAGGAATGAGGTAGTAAAGGTGAGTAGGTTATCCTGATCTTTCCCCCTATTGCAAAAAACATTAAAAATTTATTACAAAGGGGGGAGAGATTGGATAGGTAAAATGTACTTGATAAGTGAAAGTATAATCCATCAGGCAAAAAATGGATTAACATTATTTATAATAATTCCCTCAATATTTTTTGATAAAGGGCATCTGAAGTTTCAGATGCCTTTTATGTTGGTGGGTACCTCTACATCAGGCAAAAAGAGGTCCCGAATTAGTTTTTTTTAGAAAAACGGTGATTATAAAATCCTTCCACTAATAACAATGCTCTACTGACAGAAAAATGACAAATACTGGGTGTTTTTTTTCAGATAAGTGCATTTTGAACCCATAAAAAATTCATAGCCAAACACTTACCAATTAAATTTTTGTTTATTTACTATCAAGCAATTGTTAAGAAAAAAGGCTGGCCATAGCCAACCTCTTATATTATTTGTATGTCTTACAGCAACTTATTTGTTCATTCCTATATACTTTAAGAACTCATTACGGGTGGCTTCTTCCTGAAACTTACCACTATAATATGAAGTTACCGTAGTACTGTTGGTATCTTGTATACCACGTGATGAAACACACATGTGGGCAGCATCCATTACCACTGCAACGCTTCCAGTGTCTAACATTTTTTCCAATTCTTTACCAATCTGAATAGTCAAGCGTTCTTGTACCTGTGGGCGGCGCGAAAAATATTGAACAATTCGATTAATTTTAGATAAGCCTATCACTTTACCACTTGAAATATAGGCTACATGGGCTTTGCCATAAATGGGCACAAAGTGATGCTCACAATTAGAGAAAAACGTAATGTCTTTTTCTACCAACATCTCATTGTACTTATACACGTTTTCAAACAAAGTAGGTGCTGGTTTATTGGCAGGGTTTAACCCACTAAAAATTTCTTTAATATACATTTTAGCTACTCTGTGAGGAGTGCCATTCAGGCTATCATCACTTAGGTCGAGCCCCATAATTTCCATAATTTCGCGAAAACGCTCCTCAATGAGTTTAATTTTAGTATCATCGCTCACCTCAAATGCATCCTCACGTAAAGGAGTCTCATAAGAAGAGGCTACGTGTTCGTCCCCCATCTCCTCCATGTTCATTTTGTCATTATTTTTGTGATTATGAACTCCATTTTTGTGCTTTCCATTCATATTATTAGGACGCAGGGAATTCAACAAAGTTTCTCTCTGTTTCATACAGTCTGATTTTTAAATCGAGTTTAGGATCCAGCTTTTCTCTCAAAATTCGCCAAATAACCATTGCGATATTTTCGATAGTGGGATTCAGGCGTTCAAATTCCTCAAGATCCAAATTCAAGTTCTTATGGTCGAACTTATTCAACACTTGGGTTTTCACCAATACAGCCAAATCTTCGGTACGCATTACATAGCCAGTTATAGGGTTTATCTCACCTATGACCTGTACCTCAAGGTCAAAATTGCAACCGTGATAATTTGGATTATTATAAGGTCCAAAAATATCTTGGTTTTTTTCTTCGCTCCAATCAGGGTTATGTAAACGATAGGCTGCGTTGAAGTGTTCTTTACGTGCAATTATTGCTCTCATTTATAAAGTGTTACTAATACAAAAAAATTAGTAAAAATGATTTTGAAAGCAGTCATACACCAAACAATATCTCTACTGTTTTTGTTTCACTTTCTTTGCAATGTAATAAATAAATCCGAAACAACTCTAAGAAGCAAAGCGTAAGCCACCAATACTGGCTTTACTAATAATGGTATTTTTACCGTTGTTTTTTTTTTGCTTTTTTGAATCACTCCGACCTTATAACTATTAAAAGTTTTTAAAAATAAAAAAAAACAAAATTTTATGTGGTCACTCAAGCATTTACCTTCCTTTTCAGAACAATTTCTTTCTCGAAAAAGCTTAGCAAAAACCGCTAAATTATGTTTTCAAATAAAGTGAAGTTTTGTACCTGCCTATATATAGACCAAAAGTTACTATTTGTAATGTACTACTTGCAAAAAATTTTAAATTTTATAAACATTCTCCTGATCTGCAAAGTTCAAACAACCAGCTTGCCTGATACCGAAACAAGTGTAACTTTGCCGATAACTCTATGAAATCAACTCATCATCAAGCCATCATTGTGGGTTCAGGAATGGGAGCTCTTACTACCGCCTGTTTGCTTGCCCAACAAGGGCTCAACTGTTTAGTGCTGGAGCAAAATTATTTACCTGGTGGATGCACTAGTTCTTATTGGCGTAAAGGTTTTGTTTTTGAAAGTGGTGCTACTACACTGGTAGGACTTGACCCACACATGCCTTTACAGTATTTACTAAATCAGACTGGCATCAAGCTAAACACTATCCATTTGTCATTGCCCATGCAAGTACACCTCAAAGACCAGCAGGTGGCACAACGCTACCAATCACTAGATGCCTGGATTACAGAAGCAGAGCGGGTTTTTGGCAAAAAAAATCAACGCAAGTTTTGGGAGTTCTGCTATAAGGTGAGTCAATTCGTTTGGAAAACCTCCCTGCGTCAAACAGCCTTCCCTCCTACTCAACTAGCCGACTGGTGGCAATGTATACGCAATGCCAGTGTACAACAGGTGAATTATGCCCGGTACGCTTTTTTTTCGATGCAGTGGCTACTCAAAAAGTTTGATTTATTGGACAATCAACTGTTTGTCAATTTTGTAGATGAGCAACTCCTCATTACCGCCCAAAACTACCACCCTGAAGTAAATGTGTTGTTTGGAGCAACCGCACTTTGTTATACTAATTACAAAAACTATTATATGCCCGGTGGTTTGATTAACCTCGTCAATCCATTGATTGAATATTTAGAGCAACATGGGTCGGAAGTAATACTACGAAATGGAGTACAACAGATCGAATACAATACGGTAAATCAACAATATAACATAACAGCAAAAAAAGGTAACTATACCTGTGATTTTCTTATATCAGGTGTACCACTCAATAATACGGTACAATTGTACAAAAATGCTGTAAAGCCTACACTTAAGCATAAGGTTTTACCTTCTGAAAAACTCAACAGTGCTTTTCAAATGGGCATTGGTTTTACACCTGGTAAACATACCCCACAAAATTGCATTCATCACCAAATACACCTACCCAAGCCATTGCCCGAAGTAGGTTCACACAGTATTTTTGTAAGCCTAAGCCACCCCAAAGACCCCAGTCGATGTGACACTAAAGGACAAATGGTGGCTTCGATAAGCACACATATAGCCCACCCTGCACAAAATACAAACATCAACAAAGATCTGGTAGAACAAGTCATTCTCGACACATTGGAACAAAAAGGTTTTCTTGCCAAAGAAGATATTATCTATAGTCATTCGTCTACCCAAAAGTCATGGCAAAAATGGACAGGACGCGCCTACGGATTTGTGGGTGGTTACCCACAATACATGAACACAAAACCTTGGCAAATGGTAGGTGCTCGTCTTGATCAACACAAAGCTTATTTATGTGGCGACACTGCTTACCCTGGGCAGGGCATTCCAGGAGCAGTATTGAGTGGCATCATTGCTTTTGACAAGCTCAAAAGGGATTGGTTGTAACCCAACGATGGTTGATGAAAGGCTCAATAAAAACCTTAGGTTTAATATTTTTTCACATGTAAACATTGTGTTTTAAAAATATTTTCTTACATTTGTAATGCATAGCTGGTTGAAGGATCTTGGGGGACGGTAGATAACCATTATCTACTTCCCTCAAGTTTTTTTGCTTTAGAGCTTTAGCACACCCTCCAAACAAGTTTTACAATCCCATTCTCACTTAATAAACACCCACAAAATCTATATACTTTCAAAATAAGACCTTTTTAATATTTAGCTAAGTATACATCCTCAAAAATAGTTTTTTATTGTATGAATTAAAGATTATTTCTGTTGTATATCGTAAAATAACCTCCATTTTTTCCTTTAGAATTATATTCGGTCTTGTCAAAAATCAATGTTGTATCAGCTTTTAATGCTACTTCCTCAAAACTTTGACAGCAAGCCACCAAGCTCCATTAAAAATTGTTACCTTCGCGCCTGCAAAATTAAAAGGCCAGAGAAGACTTCTCAGTGATTATATTGCTCCTTAGACTTATTGTATGAAAAAGTATTTTAACTTATTTGATCTTTCTCAAAAGGTCAATTACAAAAACGAAATTTTATCAGGTTTGACCGTAGCCATTGCTTTGGTGCCAGAAGCAGTTGCTTTTGCGTTAATGGCTAAGTTGTCTCCACTTACCGGGCTTTATGCAGCCTTTATGGTGGGGTTGGTCACCGCTATTTTTGGCGGACGCCCCGGAATGATCTCAGGAGCTACTGGTGCCATTGCTGCAGTGATTGTAACCCTGGCCAAGACACACGGCGCAGAGTATATATTTGCCACCGTGATTTTGGCAGGTGTTATACAAGCTACAGCTGGTTTTTTAAAACTAGGAAAGCTCATCCGTTTGATTCCACACCCTGCCATTTTTGGTTTTGTCAATGGGCTCGCCATCATTATTTTTAGCGCCCAGCTTGGCGAATTTAAAGGCCCTACCGGAGACTGGCTTACAGGCGAACCATTATTTATATTCCTTGGGTTAGTGTTACTTTCTATGGTTATTATTTGGGGTTTACCCAAACTGACCAAGGTCGTACCTTCTTCACTGGTTGCAATATTGGTCGTATTTGGCCTGGTGTTTTTTATGAGCATAGATACAGCTACAGTAGGCGACAAAGCCTCTATTCAAGGTGGGTTCCCTCCTTTTCATATCCCAGTCATTCCTTTCACTTTTGCTACTCTCAAAATCATTCTTCCCTATGCCTTTATAGTAGCAGGGGTTGGTTTGATAGAGAGTTTACTCACGCTAAATATTATTGATGAGATTACCGAAACCCGTGGAAGAGGCAACAAGGAAGCAGTGGCGCAAGGGTTTGCCAATATTTTTTCTGGTTTCTTTTCCGGCATGGGAGGTTGTGCTATGATTGGTCAAAGTTTAATTAACATTTCTTCTGGTGCCAGGGCGCGTTTATCGGGTATTGTAGCCGCTATACTACTATTGGTATTTGTAATGTTTGGTTCCAGCATTATTGAAATGATTCCTATGGCTGCCCTTACTGGAGTAATGATTATGGTATCAATTGGTACTTTTGAATGGGCAAGCTTGCGTACACTTAACAAAATGCCTAAATCAGATATTTTTATTATGGTGTTGGTAACATTGATCACCGCGGTATTGCACAACCTAGCACTTGCTGTAATCATTGGGGTAGTCATTGCTGCATTGGTATTTGCCTGGGACAACGCCAAGCGTATTCGTGCCCGTAAATATGTTGACGACAACGGAATAAAACACTATGAAATATATGGTCCTTTATTTTTTGGCTCGGTAAGTACTTTTAGTGATAAATTTGATGTATTGGGCGATCCTGAGGAAGTAATCATCGATTTTGCCGAAAGCAGGGTGGTAGATATGTCAGCCATTGAAGCATTGAATAAGATTACTGAACGCTACGAGAAGGTAGGCAAAAAAATACACCTCAAACACCTAAGCCCCGATTGTTATAAACTACTCAAGAACGCAGAGCGTATCATTGATGTAAACATTGTAGAAGATCCTACTTATAAATTGGTAGTAGATAAGTTGTAAACATCTGTTTGAACATTGGCTGTTATATTTTCTATGTTCAAATAACCCATTTTGTAGCCTGATTATAAGCTCCAACAATTTAAACAAGCCAGGTTTTATGGAATGGACACAAAAAAAGTGACCCACTACAAGCGATATGTAATGGGTCACTTTTTTTGTTGCAACTCTGTTAGCTAAAACAATATTATATTCATTGTTTACGACTTTTTGACAAATTTGGTCAGAATAACAATGTGTTGTCCGTTTACGCGCCCCTCTATATGTTCAGCATTATCATGCGTTAGCGATATATTCCGCACCGCAGTACCACGTTTAGCCGTAAAATTAGCTCCTTTTACATTGAGATCTTTAACAAGCACTACCGTATCGCCTGCTTGCAAGGTGGCTCCATTACTGTCTTTGTGTACAATGGCATCTTCGGTAGAGTCGTTGCCTTCGCCAGTAGCTTTTGCCCAAGCCAGCGTTTCCTGCTCTAGGTATAGTATATCTAACAAGTCAGAAGGCCAACCTTCTCCCTGCAAACGCGTCAACATTCGCCAAGCAATCACCTGTATTGCTGGCACCTGGCTCCACATGCTATCATTGAGGCAACGCCAGTGATTAGGGTCAGCTTTTTCAGGCGCTTCTATTTGCTCAAGACAGGTGTTACATACCAATGCACTTTGCTCAGCTGTTCCTTCAGCAGTTGGAGGCACTTCATACACCCTTAAACCATTGGTAGCACTACACAGTTCACACTTCGACTCGCTTCGGGCAAGCAATTCTTTTTCTACACTCATTTTGTCTGATTGATTTTCTGATTTTTTCAGAAAGGTAATTAAATTATCAGTTATTCATATTTATTACTCAAGCCTTTTTATGGCAATTTCAATACTTGCTGGGGCAACACCTTTTGCAAAATATCTTTCATTGCTGCGTTTTTTTCTACCAGTTTCCAACCTTTATAAGTCAGCTCTTTTACTGCATACGCCTGGCGATTACTGGTTAAAATCATTTTTTTCGCTTGGGGATTTTTAGAGCTCGTGTGGGTGGCAGCAAGTGCAGAAGCAATATTGTGGGCATTTTTTACTTGCTGTGGTTGGGCTAAGCTATGGCTGTGCTCGTCCTGATAGTTTACCAACGCATACTTCACTCCATCTACCACCATTGTTTTAGATATATGGGTTACGGTAATTCGCTCAAAAATAAGGTGTTTACTTGCCTCCTTTTTGTTGTCCATGCGTTGCAGCACTACTTGTTTGTTTGCCAACCCAAACACTTTGGGATACACAAACAGTAAACCACCTTTGTTGCCACTGGTTTTCAAAGCCGTGGCATATTCCTGCATGGTTTTACGAATGTCATTTTTGTCAGTATCTTGGGCACATACTCCCTGAATTAACGCTATGATAACTAATCCAATTAATACAATACGTTTCATAATTTTTCTAATACTTCTTTGGGTAATAATTTATTTAATACTTTATGTTCCTCTTTCTTTTTCTCTAAAACCTTCCAGCCTTGATAAGCAGGGTCATTGATTACATACATTTCACCTTTGGTCTGAATCACTAACTGTTGGTTTGCATGGTCCAGACTTACATTGTTGTTGCCATAAACCTGCTTAAAGAATGAGGCAAGGTCTTGCAAAGCAACTTCGCTTTTTCCTTTCTTTTTCACGAGTAATTTAAAAGTATAAGCTGCCAGCGCATATTTTGCTTGATTTACTTGAATAACATCGGATAGGCTGGTTAATAGAGGAGATTGAAAACTGATGCCTCGGTTGCGCACACCATTCATAGATTTCTCTATTTGTTTTCTGGGTACTATTTCAAAAAACCTTGGATAGAGATAATCTAAACTCTTGATCATTTCATTTTTTTCGAGGAGTGTAAAATAAGATGTTAAGGTTTCTTTAATTTGTTTTTGGTCGCTTTGGGCAGTAGCTCCACTACTAAATAATAAACCTGCCAAAAGTAAGAGATAAAGTGTATTTTTCATAATGCTTTAGTGGGTTACTGTATTTTGAAATGTAAAAATAAGCAAATAAATCCGATTTTGGTTAGCCTCACCCAACGCCCAGGTATACCAAAGCTTTCATACCTTTCACTAGTGCATTAGGCACTAAGTTACTCACATATTATTTGGCGTCCCCGAATCAAGTTCGGCTCACAGCTCCGAGCTTGTTCTCGGAGGACTGTGAGCTTTTGCCCCCTGACTTCCTCGTAAAAAAGTTAGATAGCTAAGGTTCCGATATGCATCGGAATTCAGAAAGCGAACTATCCGCCATTTTCACGACTCGTCAGAAAACAAAACCGAGCTTTTCGCGAGCTCAACGTAGTTAATTCATTCAAATTAATAAGCAACTTATTTAATCCCTAATGCACTAGTGCACTGGGGACTAAATTCCTACCATATTACTCGGAGTCTTTAGCCCGCTGACTTTACTTAAAAAAGTTTGCGTAGCTCCGGTTCCGATATACATCGGAATTGTAAACTAACTCTGCGCACTTTTTGAAGTGCGTCAGCAAACAAAATACCCTCGAATAAATAGCGCATTTATTGAACCCCCAGTGCACTAGTTTCATATGTCAAACTCAGTGAGGGAACAACATAGTTGAAAACTCGCCGTGGCTGTACGGAATGTAGGCAATAGAAAATGCTTGCTTAAAAAATAGTGAAATAGTTACCACAGAAACCCCTGAAGCGTGGCATCAATATGGTAAAATAATAAATAGGAAGACAAAACAAGGGTATTATGGTAGCTCATCATGTGTACCCTGCTATTGGGACAGAAATTGCATAAATCTTGGGGATAAATAAGTGGAATACAAGATGATAAAATAATGTAAAGGGTTTAGAGCAGACCTATTACACTACCAATAAATGTTTATAAGGGCATAAAAAAACGAAGCAGCGACCACTGGTTGCTGCTTCGTTAAAGTAAGGCATAGTTGACTAAAATTCCTTCGAAAAACTTAGTTGCATAACTGGTTTCAATACTGGTTGAAGGATGTTTGTTTTGTGGTTTATTGGTCTATTGTTTATTATGTTTTGTTTTAGGTTGTTCTTTTTTATAATCTTTAGGGCAGTTGATAATTTGGTTATCTTTTTGACTCAACAATTGCATTGGCTTCTAATAAAGATTCTCCTTCTTCTCCTAATAGGTCTTTTATTTCTTCTTCAGATAACAGGTTTAACCCCATTAGACCCATACCTAGTTTTCTAACTTTTTTCGGATTTTCAAAATAATCTTTCATGCCGCTGATATTGTTTGTGTCCTTAGACATTAATAAAATAATTTTATCAATAAGTGTAACGTAAAGTGGTCACTGAGTTTTGCTAGCTGGTGAGCTGGTTAAAGAATGTGTTAAAGGATTTTGGTTGAAGAACCTTGTAGTTTGTTTGCTAACTGGCTCATTGATTACATTACAAAGGTAGGGCAAATAGTTGGGAGAGAAAAAAAAACCGTATTGACAAAAGGTCTACAAAAAGATAGACAAAGTATTGACAACACGGTTTCGAAGGCTCATATTGATCAGAAACGCACTTTTTATTCTCCTAAAGACCGAATATAATCGGCAAACTTGAGCTCGTCTGACAAAGCCATCTTCTTTTTGATGCGATGATGGTGGGTAATTACGCTCTTAGGAGTGATATTGAGCAACTGGGCTATTTCTTTATTTGACAAGTAAATACGAATGTAGGCACAGTGCTTTAAATCTTCGGTAGTAAGCTGGGGGCACTGTGATTTGAGCGTTCTAAAAAAACTAGGATGTACTTTCTCAAAATGAGTTACAAAGTTTTTCCATTCATCTTCAAACGCCAGGCTTTCTTTGATCAACCTTAGCACCTTTTGCAGTTTTTTGTTGGCTTCGCCCTCAGTCATCTTCGACACTTTGCCCAACTCAGCATAAATAGTTTCAAGCATTTGATTTTTCTGATAGCTCTCCATTGCCTTAACGCTCAGTTCACGGTTTGCCTGACTTTCTATCATTTCTTTTTGCTTTTCTATTTCTATGTTTTGTTCCTTGATCAGGCTCATCGCCTTATATAATTTAATGGCAGACTCTACCCTTGCCTGTAGCTCTTTTTCGCGCACTGGTTTCTCTACATAGTCAGTAGCTCCAGCGTCAAATGCTTCTTTGAGGTCTTCTGACTCAGCTCTGCCAGTTACCATAATAATAGGTATAGTTTTGGTTTTTTCCTGCGCCTTCAGCCGCCTTAAAGCATCAATCCCTTTCATTACAGGCATTTCCCAATCCAGCAAAATCAAGTCTACCACCTCATTTTCAGCAATCTCACAAGCTTCTTCTCCATTATTTGCCTCAAATATTTCGTACTCAAATACAGCATTATCTAAGTATTTCTGTAGTATCTCTAAGTTCTGTATACTATCGTCCGCTATCAACACAGTTGCTTGCATAATTTTTATATGTTTGATGGTAAGTAATTAGGTAATACCTTTTCAAATATGGATATACGCTCATCAATGATTCTTTGTGATTGTCTGAGGTCATTGTTTATGCCTCAGGCTTTATTTCATCGATGAGCTCCTGGTACCTTATCTTATTTCTCTTTCTCAGTGCTTCCTGTACTTTCAACTTCCATTGTTGCACACCAGTTTGTGCTGGATCACACTGAAACTGATCAACCAATTCCTCCAGTTTTTTTCTTTTATAGAAAGGCACATCTGCTATACTTTGGATAAAAGACAGAATCACCACTTTCTCTTCAGGACTTATCTCGCCAGTAACTTCCGCATCAGTCGCAGGCAAAGGCTCCGGCTTGTTGTCTTTAGGAGTAGCCAGCGTTTCGGTAACTTCTACTTTGGGCAAATTAAAATAAAACACGGTACCTTTGCCTAGTGTAGAAGCTACTTTGATTTGACTACCATGTGCTTCAAGGGCAATTTTACAAAAAGTAAGTCCTAACCCGGTAGACCCAGTATTGGCAAAGTCACGGGCATTGCCTACTTGATTAAAGGCTTCAAATATATTCTCAAAATCTTTTGGATCAATTCCCTGCCCGGTATCCGCCACTTTTATACACACAATGTCACCCTTTTCTTCACTACTTAAGGTAATGGCTCCGCCAATGGGCGTATATTTGATCGCATTGGTTAGCAGGTTTTCAAAAACCCGCTCAAGGTATACTGCATCAAACTTGCCCTGCAAACGCCCAGCAATATTGTTTTGTACCTTTATGCTCTTTTCTTCGACAAAGGGCTTCATATAGTGAATTGCCTCTTGAGCAATTTTATGAAAACGATGCTGTGCCTTGCTCAACGTGAGGTTAGACGAGGCATATTTTTGTACCTCTAGCATGTCGTTGGTATATGATTTTATTCTACGCGCCGAGCGGTGTATGTCCTGGATCTGTTTTCTTACCTGAGGGTTTTCGGCTTTCATCGCTTCACTTTCGCTGCTATAGGCAAATATTACATTCAATGGATTTTTTAGGTCGTGGGCAATCATTGCAGTAAGCCGGGCTTTGGAATCTTGGCTTTGCTTAAGCTTTATATTAGTTTTTTCTAGGTGTTCTTTTTGACGGTTCAACTCTCGGTAGTGCTCTTGAATAAGCTTATTTGCCTGCCTAAACTTCTTTACATGTTTCTCTATTTGCTTATTTTTCTGTCGTTTCTCTTCATAAGCCCTGGCATTTTTCAATGCAATGGCTGTATACACCGCCAGGTTTTCCAAAATATTGAGATGATAATCGGTGTAGGCGTTTTTTTTCAAACTTTGTACACATACTACCCCTAGCGCCTGGCCATCAGCAAGTAGTGGCAAATAAATGCTCGACTGAGGTTGCTCAGGAATAGAAGTGCCATCTTCAAATTTACTAAGTGTACTTTCCAACTGGGTGTCAAAACGGTCAATATACTGGCTGTAGTCTTTTTCGAGATCGTTGATAAATACCGTCTTTTTGTTCTTTAAACACCACACCGCAAATTGATCTTTGTAGTGTAAGCTTCGCTTGTAAGGCTTCATTTTTTTACCATCCTTCAACGCAAGCTTAAACTCTACAATTTCAGCTTCGGGTATATTGATCCCAATGCCAAAAATACTGGCATCCATCAATTGGTTAAGGTGCTGATAAGTTTTGTCTGAGATTTCTTCTAAGTTAAGCGAAGAGGTGATTTCTTTACCAATTTGACTCAACAACTCTATGTTTTCGCTGGCTTGTTTCTTTTGTTTTTGCTGTCGCGAAAAAAACACCCATTGAAAAATAGCAAATACAGACACGACAAACAAAGCCCCCAAAGTAATAATAAAGTTACGCCGCTTCTGTTGATCTTGTAGGTCATTGGCATACTTTTCAGCATAATACTTTTGCTCTACTTCGGCCAACTCCAACGCACGGGTACGGTTAAAGAGGCTGTCTTTGTATTGGGTGTATACCCTATAGTACATCAAAGCTGAATCAGGTGAACCTTTTTCGGAATATATGTCCGACAAGATTTTAGATGCTTCTATCATCCTAAACTTCTCTTTAATCTGAGTACCTAGGTTGTAAGCTTTAGTACCAAAGTATATTGCCGAATCTATTTTACCCAATATAGCATAAGCTTGCGCCATATACTCAAGGGGTTCTATTTGACGGTTTTTGATGTTGAGCGCTCTCAAAATCTTCAACTCTTTTTGATAGTAGGGCAACGCTTCCCGGTATTTTTTCTGTGCTGATAGTACCTCGCCCATATTACCTGTGGTTATCGAGATCATAAACTGGTCATTGGTTTTCATGGCAATCAATCGCGACTTTTTGTAATAATCCCAAGCTTTGGTTTGCTCGTTTTGGTTAGAGTATACCACTCCTATGTTATTGAGGGTAGAGCTTAAGCCCTGATTATCTTGTTTGGCTTTGTATAGTTTAAGGGCTTTTTGGTAATATTCATGGGCTTTTTCATATTCACTTAGTTTCGAATAAATCACTCCTATTTTTCGCAAAGTATTGGCGTGTTGTACATCACTTGCTGTTCTTTCAAAATACTTTCGGGCTTCGACATAGCTCTTAAGTGCCGAGGTAAATTCAGACTTGTCAGTATAGGCATTGCCCATAAACCAATAGGTATCTGCAATTGCTTTTTCATTTTCTAACTCTTGCCAGGCGGCTAAAGCAGCTTGTTGTGCTTTGATAGAAGCCGCATAGTTTTCATGCCGCAGGTGGTAGTTTCCTATACAGTTTTGTGCTTTGGCTATCCCCTTTTTATTTTCTAGTTTTTTTGCCAGCTTTAGAGCTTTGATACCATACTCTAGCCCACGATCTTCGCCACTGAACAAATAACTAAGCTTGATAAATACGTCTACTTTCTCGCCTTTTTCAGACAACGAAAGTAAGTTAACTAGGCTGTCTACAGCTTTTTTAGAAGGTGGTTGTGCCTGCACACTGCAGATTGATAATACAATAAATAAAAGGCATATATTTTTTGTAAAATAATATCGCATAACCCTATACATGAATGTGTGGAAATGGCGACTTTTACCCACAAATAGTTGAATAAAAACGCTAACAAATGTAACAAAAAACCAACGATAATACACCATCAAAGTACTTGTTTCCTAAGTTACCCCACTTGGTATCAATGCCTACAATAGGTTTATATAAACAAAGAAAGAAGGTGAAACTTTAGGGGAAATTATAAATTTTACTAATTTTAAAATTGCAGTGAAAACACACCTTTGTCAAGGAACGATTTGCCCTTGACAAATGATGATAAGAAAAAGAAAAATATGCCCCAAACTCCAGAAAATGTACTGAAAGACCTGAAGGCAAAAAAATACGCCCCCATTTACTTTTTACACGGTGATGAGTCTTATTATCTTGACCAAATTTCAGACTTTATCGAAAAAAACGTGTTACAAGAACACGAAAAGGGTTTTAACCAAATCGTATTATACGGCAAAGACACCAACCTGGGTACTATAGTACAAAACGCACGTCGCTTTCCGATGATGGCAGAAAAACAGGTGGTCATTGTAAAAGAAGCTCAACAATTGGCTGACTGGAGCAAGGCTGACAGCAAAAAAATAATAGAAGCCTATATCAAACAACCTCAACCTTCTACTGTGTTAGTGTTTAACCACAAACATAAAAGCTTCAATAAAAACACTACCCTCTATAAACTATTTGACAAGCAAGCTGTAGTGGTAGAGTCTAAAAAAATAAGAGAGCACCAAGTAGGAGGTTGGATAGAGGGCTATTTTAAACAAAAAGGCTATCAGGCAAACTTTAAGGCAACCGCCATGTTGACCGAATCGATAGGGGCAGACCTGGGACGCTTACAAACCGAAATTGACAAGCTGCTGCTAAACGTAAACGATCAAAGTAAACCCATTGATGAGCACTTGGTAGAAGAACATGTGGGCATCAGCAAAGCTTATAATATATTTGAACTGCAAAAAGCTTTAGGGGTAAAAGATTGGTACAAAATACGTCAGATATTGATGTATTGGGAAGCCAACCCCAAAAGCCAGCCATTAATTCCTACGATTGCTATGATATTTCAATACTTTTGTAAATTGCTGGTGGGGCATAGAGTCACTGATAAAAGTGATCAAAACCTAGCAAAAGTACTTAAGGTCAGTCCTTACTTTGTCAAAGACTATAAGGTAGCAATGAGGCATTATTCGCTGGGTAAGGTAGTACATATCATTCACTACCTCCGCGAAGCCGACCTTCAGTCAAAGGGGGTAAATACCCGCAACACTTCTGACGCTCAGATATTACAAGAATTGGTTTTTAAAATATTGGCGTAAACTCGCCACAAGTAATTAGCTACAAGCCATAAGTCAAGCTCACTTTTTATCAAAGGCTACCTGGCCACCACTTGAAGCTTGAGACTTCTGGCTTCTAAAAAAAAATAACATGCAAAAACTCATACGTTATTCACTGTATTTGAAAACCCTGTACCTGTTTATTTTTTGTGTAGTGACCTTAAGCTCTACGGTCTATGCACAACACACCCATGTTTTCAAACACCCTGACCGTTACTTCAAAAGAGGCAAGGCATTGTTTGCCAAAAAAAACTATGTTGCTGCCAAACAACAGTTTGAGGATTTTCTGCAAAAAAATAAGGAAGAAACCAAACATCAGGAAAACCTGATAGAAGCCCGGTTTTATGTAGCATACCTGGCACTTATACTGGAACAGTCTAATGCTACCAAGCTGTACCAAAAGTTTGTACGTACTCACCCTACCCACCCCAAAGTGGCGCAAGCTCATTACGCCTGGGGTAACTATTATTATGAAAAAAAAGAATACCTTACAGCAATAGAGTACTTAGAAAAAGTGAAAACTTTGCAGGCTCAACAAGCCAAAGTACAAACAAACGATAGCCAGATCAAGCTTGACTTTAGGCTAGGTAAGGCATATTTTGAGCTTGAAAAATACGACAAGGCACTGGCCTACCTCGATAAGGTAAAAGTGCTCGACCACGCTTACAGCTATGCAGCGAGCTATTATGCCGGCTATATTCGTTACAAACAAAAAGCTTATCAAAGCTCTATCAATGACCTAAAAATGGCCGCTCAATCGCCCGATTACCAAAAGACAGTACCAATACTTATCGCTTCTAATTATTATGCGCAGCAGCAATACCCCCGCCTGCTCACTTATACCGACTCATTGTTTCAACGTAATGAAAACGTAGACGAAATTGCTACTTTATACCTTTTATCAGGTGAGGCAGCCTATTATACCAACAACTACGACAAGGCAATGTCTTATTTTAATCGCTACCTGGGCTTGTTGAGCAATCAACCACCTGCCGATGTTGCCTATAAGATTGCTTTTACTCATTACAAACTCAAAAGCTACTCACTGGCCGCCGAAAGTTTTAAGAACATTGCCGCACAAGAAAATGAAATGGGGCAAAAAGCCGCTTATTACCTGGGGATTTGTTACATCAAGATGAATAACAAACGCTTTGCGGCGGCTTCTTTCGATCAAGTAAGAAAAATGCACTATGATGCCAGTCTTGAGTCGTCAGCTACCTGGACTTTGGGCAAACTACAATACGATCTGGAGCAATATACTGAGTGTATTCAAACCCTCGAGGAGTTTATCAAGAGCTATGCAGGGTACCCCCAACGCAAAGATGCTGAGGTACTGCTTACCAAAGCATATATGCACTCTAAAGAATATAACAAAGCCTTGATTTATATAGAACAGCTGCCCAATAGAAACGATGAAATCAAATCGGCTTATCAACAAATTGCCTTTGCCCGTGGTGTAGAGTATTTCAATGCAGAGGCTTATAGCCAAGCCATTGCTATGTTCAATAAATCATTGCAAGACATTCGCCTGCCACAATTGAGCTATGTAACCCGTTACTGGCTTGCCGAATGTTATGCTATTTCGCAAAAGCCTAAAGAAAGTATCCCTTACTATTTGCAAGTAAGAAAAGCCTTCGATAACCAAAACAAATACGCCCTGAAAGCAAGCTATGGCTTGGGCTATGCATATTATAACCTGCGTGAATACGACAAAGCACTTCCTTACTTTCAGCAGTGTGTTACTTCGTGGCAACTGCGCACAGCTGCTGAAGAAGAAACTACCCCTTACAGTGATGCTGTCACTCGTTTGGCTGATTGTTTTTATGTGCAAAAAAAATACGCTAACGCGCTACATCTATACGACGAACTCATTGCAGGCAAACATCCCGAACAGGATTATGCTTATTACCAACAAGGGGTTATCAAGGTAGCACAAGGCGATTATGACCTTGCCAAACAAAAGTTTGAGGATGTAGTCCAAAACTTCCCTAATTCGCGTTATTACGACCAGGCTTTATACGAAAAAGCTTTGATAGACCTGGAAAATGGCCATTACTCAGTAGCCATTGCAGGATTTTCTACCTTGATGAAAGAACGCCCACATTCGCTACTACGTCCTAATGCACTTCTCAAACGCGCCTTATCTTACCAAAACTTTGATAATACCAATGAGGCGATCAAAGATTATAAGGCTATATTGAAAGACCACCCTACTCATAGTACTGCCCCCAGTGCATTGTTGAGCTTACAAGATTTGCTCACCCAGGCAGGAAGAACTGATGAGCTCAACGAAATTTTACGTAATTACAAAAAAGTAAACCCTAATAGTAAAGCATTGCTTACGATTGACTTACGCAATGCCGAGCAAGCCTTTTTTGACGGAAAGTACAGCGAAGCCATCATTTTGTTCAAGGCTTATATTAGTAAATACCCCGAAGGCGGCAGCCCTAACGCCAAGTATTACCTGGGGGAAGCTTACCTGAACAGTGGTGATAATGAAAATGCATTGCGTTACCACATGGCAGTAGTACAAGAACAAAAAAGCACCTATATGGAACGTTCTATGCGTCGGGTAGGCGATTTGCTTTATGCAAAAGAGCAGTACCGGGCTGCCATTGACAGTTACCTAATGTTGGCTTCTATTACCAAAAGTTCGCGAAACCAACTCAAGGCCTGGGAAGGCCTCATGAATACCTATTATGAAATGAAAAAACTGGATTCGGTGCGTTATTATGCCAACGAAATCATAGAAAAGGGTAACTCTACCGCTTCACGCAATAAGGCTACCTTATATATCGCCCAATCTTATTACGATGAAAATAAATTTAATGAAGCATTGCCGTTATTTAAAAAGGTAAGCGAAAGTGCCAAAGACAAAACAGGAGCCATTGCACTTTATTCGTACGCGCACGTACTTTATAATCAAGGACAATACAAGTCCTCACTCGATGCCCTGTTTCGCCTTAGCAAAGAGTTTCCTATGGACGATGATTTACGGGGTAAAAACTTTCTGCTCATTGCTGATAACTATATTGGACTCAAGGAGTATTTTCAAGCCAAAGCCACCCTTAATTCGATCATTGCCCGTTCGCCTAATCGAAATATTGTAACTGAAGCCCGTAAAAAGCTTAAAAGCATCGAGGATAAAAAGTGATTAATTTTTAGGGGCAAGCCTTATCTCTTCACAACGCTTTTTATTCATTGTTAACTTTTGTTTTTTGAAGTTAACTTATCGTTTGTTGCTACTGGCTTACAACACTTTAACTATGAACAAAAAAACAATTATACTGGCCATTCTTATTGTTGGTGCTACAATCATTTATTTTAAGAGTAATTTCTCGCGTACCAAAGGCAAAGCAGTGATGACTTACTTTAATAAAACGCAAAGGCTCAACCAACTAAACATTTGGGGGCCTTATGGATACCATATAATAGACTGGACAGTAAGTGTATATGATGGTAAGTCCAGTATAAGTGGCAAGGGCAGGTCACAGTTTAGAAGCTTTGGTAAAACCAGTTCACGCAACAACTATTACCACCGCAACCAATTGCCCCTAGAGGCGGTAAATCAAAGCATACAACGTATGGAAAAGGAACAGGCTTATTTGATTTGGGTGTCGGATTATAAAAAACAAAAAGAACCTAGCCAGGCTTTTTTGATAATTACAAAAGACCCTGCGTTATATGATGATAACAAAAAGATGCTTGAACTAGCAAAAACAGCCATACAACCAAGCACTAAAACCAATGGTAGTTTAAAAAATTGATAAATTAATGGAAGAGAAAGACGTTACGCCAACACAAATATTTGATACATTGGCAATTAGGTTTAGAGAAGCTAAAGCGCTGGAGCACAAGATTGATAGCAACTTACACTTTACTCTAACCGACCAGACTAAAGGTAATTATTTGTATACAGTAAAAGTGCAAAATGGCAAACTAGAAGTAAAGACAGGGCACCACAACAAACCTACTTGCACGGTGCGCACCAAAGCCCAAACTTATGTAGATGTAAACTTAGGCAAAACCAAGCCACAAATGGCCATTATGTTGGGTAAAATCAAGGTAAGTAACCTCCCTGAGATGTTTTTGTTTGCCCAGCTATTCGAAAAGTTTACCTTAGATTATGTCAAATAACCAAGTATAATGGCCTTTGCAATGCTAAATTTGACCCTGCAACATATTCAAACAAATATAAAAACGTTATCATTGTAGTTTAAATATATCATCAATTTTATTGAGGGTTTTCAAACATTATTGTTTAACAAATTATTGGTTTATCATGGGCTATAAATTTGAAATTATTATTGAGGAAAAAGGCAATCATTATGAAGCTTATGCTCCCAAAATACCCGAATGCAGGGCAACAGGAGCAAGCTATGAATTGGCTTTAAAAAATACCCGTGCCGCATTAAAATCTTATATTGGCCGGATGAATGATTCAGAAAAAGCCAGCCTGGCCATTTCTCCTGATAAAGACTAACGACTCAATCCAGGGTGTGCATTTTGTAACAATGCACGCTCTATATTCCTTGCCTTTCCCCTTTTCTACCCCTCTTACCCTTCCTTTTGCCTTTTTTATAACTCAAACACTACCTCAAATGCATTTGTCCACATTTTAAATTTTTTATACGCTCGAAAATCTTCATTTTTGCAAATAAATATATTGAAACACTCCCCATCTAAAAAAAATGGAAGAAGAGAAGACCCCTAGTGAAGACTGGCAAGCCGCTGACAATCCAGGCAATACCCCGGAAAATATACAGGCTGACTCGCCTGAAGATGACGATTTGTTTGAGCATTACCGCATTGTAGTAGACAAAGGGCAAGAACCTGTAAGAATAGATAAGTTTTTGATGGACAGGGTACCCAACATTACCCGCAACAAAACTCAAAACGCTATACGTGAAGGTTTTGTAAAGGTAAACGATCAGGAGGTTAAACCTAACTACAAAGTGCGCCCTGAAGACATCATCATTATATCATTGCCAGAGCCACCCCGCGAGTCTGAGGTAGTCCCTGAAGATATTCCAATAAACATTGTGTACGAAGACGATGACCTCTTAGTGGTACACAAAGAAGCAGGCATGGTAGTGCACCCTGCCTACAACAACTGGACAGGCACGTTGGTGAATGCCTTGGCTTATCACTTTAAAAACTTACCCGAAAACCGCGATGGTCGCCCTGGGTTGGTACACCGAATAGACAAAGACACTTCTGGTTTATTGGTAGTAGCCAAATCAGAGCACGCCTTGCAACACCTTGCCAAACAGTTTTTTGACCATACTATAGAACGTACCTATTATGCCTTGGTATGGGGTGAACCCAAACAAGAGGCGGGTACTATTGATGTAAACCTGGGGCGTAGCCTGAAAGACCGCCGGGTAACAGCAGCATTCCCAGAGGGTGACTTTGGCAGACATGCCGTTACACATTACAAAGTACTAAAAAACCTACGCTATGTATCGTTGGTACAATGTAACCTCGAAACCGGACGAACCCATCAGATAAGGGCACACATGAAACACTTGGGTCATCCGCTATTTAATGATGCTACCTATGGGGGAGACAAGATCTTGAAGGGTACAGTATTTTCAAAGTACCGGGCTTTTGTAGAAAACTGCTTTAAAGTAATGCCTCGTCAGGCATTGCACGCCAAGTCATTGGGTTTTGTGCACCCTACTACCCAAAAATTTATTCAGTTTGACTCTGAGTTGCCCAAAGATTTTCAAAAAGCTATGGAAAAGTGGGAACACTATGTGCAACATCACTGATAAAAGGTAAAGAGTAAGTCATTAATTAATTTGTGCCTGTATGGTTCATTACACCACCTTTAAATAACAAGGTGGTGTTTTTTTGTGCCTTTGGCAAATAAGGATCAGAAACATTGAACTTATTAAGCAAAACAAAACATGAAGTAAATTACCCACAAGCTATTTGAAAAAGAATAGTTTTTTTTATTTTTATAATTGAAAAATTTATGCAAAATGAAAACAATCAAAGAAATTCGTATTGAAATGGTAGAAGCTATGATTGGGCATTATGTAGAGTCCATCGGCTTAACTACTGAACAAACTTATGATGGTGAAAAACGTGTATGGCATTGGAAGCACGGCTCTGCCAACATCGAAGTTTTTATTCAATCGGTAGAAGTAGGCAAAGAAAAAACCAGAGAATACCTACGCATATTCTCGTTTCTTGCCGATGTACCTCAACTAAGCACCACTGCTCGTGAAAAGTTTTTGAACAACTTACTAGAGATGAATGATGTAAATCTGGGAGTAAAACTCACCATTGCTAAAGATACCAATAAAATTTATGCTACTTATGAGCGTGACATTCGCGGTATGGATTATCAGGAGCTTGCTACCTGTGTGGCTGATCTGGAGTGGTGGGCTGATAAGCTAGACGACGAGCTTAAGAGTTTTAACAACTAAATTTTACTATATGAAACATTCTCTCACCATTTTTTTTCTGGTTTTTGCCCTTGTTCCAACATTTGCACAAACCGAAAGTAAAGCAGTTTTCCAAGTGTTTGATGCCGAAACCCACCTGCCACTGTCACAAGTAAATGTGCACTCGCTGACCCACCTCAATAAAGACGACTCGCTGGCCACCGATGCCAATGGCAGCATTACCTTACACGTGATAGAGCAAGACACACTGAGCTTTGTTGGAGCTTTGTATTACCCTGTGCATATTGTGGTTCATAAAGAAGATAACTTTGACTGGACTCACCCTATCAAAGTCTACCTTACCCCATTGATTCACCACTCACACCAAACCACCATACACGCGACTGATCCTTCACACGCAAAAATGAGTAGTGTTCATTATGACTTTACTCACACAAAGTTTGAAGACAAAAAGCTTAAAATACAAGTTTTTGAGCACGAGCATGCCGCAAACAAAAGGGCAAAGTGGCTACAACATACCCACGATAAATACAATAAGGGCTTCAGTATTATTGATATAAAATTTGCCAGAAGAGCAAAAGGTAAGAGATAATGAGGCACTCTTAAGCACCGACAAGGAACTAGGTACATCCTGTTCCACATGCAACTAACAAACTCATAGTATACTCATTTTCAACATATTATAAATTTATTAGTTAGAAGCAAAATAACACATAAACTCAATATTACCAAACAAAAACCCTTGTCTGACATACCTCTTCAGACAAGGGTTTTTAATATCATACAGATGTATAGTCAAGAGCTTCTACAGCCTCAAGTCCTTAGATGCCGATGCATATCGGTGCTTTTAGCAACAAGTCCTTAGATACCGATGCATATCGGTGCTTCAAGTTTGACACTGCTCTACAAGCAACTTACCGATTTTATAGAACGTTGATTTTTAGCGGCTTATAAAATCGGTAGATGGAAGAGAGGCTACACACTTGCTTGTTCTTTTGCCTCTTCTCCTTCTTTCTTTTTTGCCGGAAAAGCAAGCGAAGCACCAATACTGCTTCCTAAAATAAAAATAATAACAAAGAGTGAGTAGTGATTTTCGAAACCGATAGAATGCAACCATTTGTGTAACAACATTTTGGCTCCAATAAAAATAAGTAAAAAGGCCAACCCTAACTTAAGGTAATGGAACATGTGCATAATGTTAGACAAGAAGAAAAACATAGAACGCAAGCCCAAAATGGCAAATATGTTTGAAAAGAATACAATATAAGGGTCTTTGGTGACTCCAAATACTGCTGGTACAGAGTCAACAGCAAAAATAAGGTCAGTAAATTCAACAATTAGCAATACAACAAACAAAGGGGTGATCTGAATACGCCCATAACGCTGAATAAAGAAACGGTCACCCACATAACGGGGAAACACAGAGAAATACCTCGAAGCAAGCCTTACTATAGGATGTTTTTGGGTGTCAATGGCTTCACCATCATCCTTGTCAAAAAACATTTTAATCCCCGAATAGAGCAGGAAACCACCAAAGAGGTAAAAAATCCATTTGCCCACCACTTCGTTTTGAATAAGCGCTGAACCCAGAAAAATAAACAAAAAGCGCATGACAATGGCACCCAGAATGCCCCAGAACAGGACTTTTTTATAATACTGTTCACGCACTTTGAACGAGACAAAAATTAAAATAATTACAAAGATGTTGTCTACCGAAAGTGAATATTCAAGCAAATATCCAGTGAGAAACTCAAGTGCAATCACCCGGCGATAGTTGTCCAGGTTTTGTTCATAATTTTTTGGATCTGAGGGGGGAGCTTCTTTAAGGGAACTATATTTAGAAATAACATCGTTGAGTTGCGCCTGGTTTTCGATGCCATGCATCACATGTCCATAATTTCTTATGATCAGATAAAAAATAATTGCCACCGTTACCCAAGTAACGCTCCAGAGGGTGGCTTCTCGAAAAGATACAATGTGTGACTTTTTATTAAAAACACCCAGGTCAAGCATAAGCATGCCCAGAATAAAAACAATAAATGCCGCGAAAAATAAAACCTCGTTAGAAATCATGTAAACTCAAAAGTGATTTACCTTTATTTACCCAACCCACAGCGGCTGGCGTTTTAAAAAGAACTGATGTAAGGGTACCATTGACAAAACCTTGCCAGACCCACTGACCGTGCTCAAACACACTGACTTAAAACATTTTTTGGTAAACCTTTTTATAGGGTTAAAACTATTTGCCTTTAATTTTATTTATTATCCAAGTACTCAACTTATGCTACCTAGCGCCCCAAGTTTGCCCTCAGAGAGTTGTATGCTTATAAACTGACCAACGCCTTAAAGTAAACTACTGTTTGAAGCTTGATGATCAGATAGTTTGTGAAGATATACATCCACGCGAAAAACAGCAGGATAAAATATATTCAATTTTTAAACCAAAAGAAAAAAAAAGAATATTACAAGTTTTTCACTTGTTAAGTAATCGTGCCAAAGTAACCTGATTTACTGAACTTTACATTGTTTATTTACCATTTGTCTATTATAAGCAATTATCACCAAACGTTTGATTCAAGACTACTTATTTTTTAGGGGTAATTTGTGTCAGGTAGTAAAAACAGTATGTTGGGTGTTGTTAAGTATCAAAAACTCAGGTGTTGTTATAGTAAGTCATGTGATGAGGTGAATGTACTGATGATACTTAATAAATTAAGGTGGTGTGCAAAACCCGTTGATTAGCCGAGCAGCTGAAAAAAACTCCACTCATTATTATATTTCATAAAATGCCCCCATACTTGGTTGTGCAGCAAAACTTACGTTCTAAACGATCAAAGTAGGATAAAATTTTCTGTTTCGCTAAGAATGCTATATTTTAATGGTTTATAATATAGTTGCACAATACAACCATAAAAAGCATTGCGTCAGCGTGATAGTGTGAGAAATAAAAAGAGGATAGGAGTATAAGAGAAGGGTATAAAATAAAAAAGACAATGCCCCCCAATATTGGTGAGCACTGTCCGGAAAATAAGTGATCAAACTTAAGGTGCAAAGTTAGGATTTTTTTTGGGATAGCAATGATTTGCCTTAAAAATTGCCTGTTTTTTTTTCTTCTTTACCCAAAATACCTCATAAACCCAGCTTATCTTCTCAAAACAACGTTTTTTTCAACACATTTTTTTTCACCCATTTATCAGGCAAATTCAACCAATTTAAGCTACAAATTACATTTGTTGAGCTAATGTGAATCACTCATATAAGAGGCATTTTTTTGTGATATAAAATATAGTTGTATATAACAACAATAAAAATCCTTCCTGGCATGTAGCTAGCCCAATAAGTGCCTAAGTAGCATACTTAAACAAGGGAGGTAAGTAAAATATATTTTTTTGTCGTATGTTTCTCTATCTTGCTAACAGGTGCTATATTGAGAATTATATATTGTCACCACAGAGCACCCACACGAAAGAAAAGATGGTGGCAATAACTTTACCTGCCAATTCAGGGTATACTTTAACAGTTGATCCGAAATATTGTAAATAAAATTATGAGTAAAGTAAGAGAGGTATTAGAGCAAAATCCCAACCTTTGTAACCATTTCACAAACCATCGTACTGTATTTATACATGGGTATGGCAATGCGTCATTTACCCAAAAAATAGAAGGAGTAAAGGGCTTGAGTGTAGAAGAAAGGGAAAATGCCCGCATGTTGCATAACCTGCCTTTTAATGAAGAAATTTATTTTTTGATAGAAACCGATCAGCCTTGGTTTTTACCAATTCTTTTTCCCTCCAATCACAGTGTTGTTTTTACCGATAAAGGTATTTCTATTGTAGCAGAAAGTAGCAGCCATAGCTTCGACAAGTTTATTTCTTGGGCTATTATTAAAGATGCCCACTTGAGAGGTGATAAGTTTGTGTTTGAAACCAGCAACGACGAAATTATCATCGATAATCAGCTAATTTACAGCATTGACGATAAGGAGAAATATCGTACTGATGCTGAGGTAATTGCCAAACTGATACACTTGATAGCCGCACAATACGAAAGTGCCGAGAAACGCCTTAATGAGATGATTGGGCTAGATAAAGTAAAACGCAAAATAAAGGTATTGACCAATTTTGTAAAAATGCACAAAATGCGAAAGGACAAGGGGATGAACGTAATGATGCCCTCGTTGCACCTGGTGTTTATGGGCAACCCTGGCACCGGCAAAACAGAGGTAGCACGCCTGATTGCCGAAATTTTTCAGGAAATAGGGCTACTCTCGCGGGGGCACCTGGTAGAAGCCCGACGCTCAGACCTGGTAGAAAAATATGTAGGACATACCGCCAAAAAAGTAGAAGAAGTAGTGATGAATGCTTTGGGGGGGGTGCTTTTTATAGACGAAGCTTACGCCCTTACCAATGGTGGCACCCAAGACTTTGGTCCTGAAGCGATTGATACTTTGACCCCTCTCATGGAAAACTATCGCGAAAACCTCATAGTGATAGCTGCTGGATACACCAAGGACATGGAGCGTTTTTTGGCGGCCAACCAAGGGTTGAGTTCTCGTTTTTCTGAAGTAATCCATTTTGATGATTATAACCTGGATGAGCTTACACAAATTTTTGAAAAAATGTGCCACGACCGGGGCTATGAGCTCACCGATGCCGCCAAGCTACACGCTCGCAAGTTGATCATGAAGTCGTTTGGTACCGATGCCGCCAAATTTGGCAATGGACGTGGTGTACGTAACCTATTTGAAAAGGTGTATATGAAACAAGCCGATCGCCTGGGTACTAAAGATTATGTAACTGAAGCAGAAATGACGGTGTTTGAGCCCGAAGATTTTGACATCAGTTACTAAAAATTGGTGTGGTACTTCAATGTCAATACCTCAAGCCATATTTGTTAAGTAGAGTAGTAGCTTATTATACCATTTGGTACCCTTCCCCTGATGATGTACACCATTGTCAGGGGATATTTTTGCACAAAAAAACGACCTATGAAACATACTTATAAAAGACTTGTTTTTACCATATTGCTTGGAGGACTTGCTACTGCTCCTCTCATGGCAAAAAGCCTCCTGTTACATTCCCTTGACGGACTATTTGAAGTGTTGTTAGCAATAGCCGTTGTTGGGTTTGTACTTTTACTCATTCCTATTATCACGGCAATTGTAGGGGTAAAAAAGAACAATCAGAAGCTCATAGTTTTTTCTAAAATATATTCCTTTGTAGCATTGGGACTCGTGGTAGTCAATGCGGTGTACAATGATCTTAAGCCTTGGCTATTTCATCTCATTATTTTTTTGATTGCCGCATTACCACTCGTTATTTTAGAAGCCAGGAAAAAGCAAAACTAATTTTTTTATGAAAAGCACCCCAAAAGTATTTGTTCTTACCCTGCTTTTTTGGTGGAGTATTGTTACTCCATCAAAGGCAGGCAACCCAATGGGTATAGTTGATGGAGTTGCCCAAGTATTGATCTTTATAGCCTTGGCCTCCTCCGTGGTTTTGCTCATTCCTATCGTTACAGCAATTGTAGGGATACAAAAGAACAACAGGAAACTCAAAGCTTTTTCTAAAGCATACTCTTTTGTAGTATTGGGGATCATTGCAACCAATGCGGTATACAATGATCTTAAGCCTTGGCTATTTCATCTCATTATTTTTTTGATTGCCGCATTACCACTCGTTATTTTAGAAGCCAGGAAAAAGCAACGCTAACTATTTTATGAAAAGTACTCCAAAAGTATTTGTTCTTACCTTGCTTTTTTGGTGGAGCATTGTCACTCCATCAAAGGCAAATAATCCCACAGGTATAATTGATGGGATTGTCTCAATATTGATAGTAGTATTTGCATTTGCCTTCGTTTTGCTTACTCCTATTGTCACAGCAATACTTGGGGTAGTTAAAAACAATCAAAAATTAAAAATGGTATCTGAGGGATTCTCAATTGCGCTCATTACTGCTGCCCTTAGTAGCTTTGTTATTAGTGTTGGTTCAATCAAAATTTTAACACCTTTTTTAATCCTTACATTGGCAGGTGCTTTACCACTCATTATTTTACAACTCTACAAAAATAAAAATTGATTCCTCTAACTTTTCCCATGAAAAATTTTCAAAGAATATTACTTACTACCTTACTATTGCTTTTGGTTACTTCGCCACTCTTGGCAAAAGACGTCGTAGAAGCTTTGGTAGGAGGCTTCATAAAAATAACCCTGGTTTTTATTGCTGCAACCATCATCCTTTTTGGTTTGCCTATTGTTACGGCCATTATTGGTATTGTTAGAAACAGCAAAGTCTTAAAAATTTTCTCACAAGCATACGCGATCATTGCTGCTCTTTTTATATTTTTCGACATGGTGACCAGTTCTACCAAAAACTATGGCACTTACCTTATCGTGCTTGGCATTGCCATTTTGCCATTGTTGCTGATTCAACTATATAAGAACAATTAACTCTATTACGTTCACAAGCACTTGCTTTTCATTGCATCGGTTCTCAAACTTGGTATATTTGTTCTCAACTACTGAAAAAACATCAATGAAAATGAAAAAACTTGTTATCAATACATTCATTATATATTGCTTGTTGTCTGCTATTACCCTGCTGTCTTTGCCAGGTTGTAGCGGTGACAAACCCAATGGAGGGAGTACTGTAAAAAACTCTACTCCTCCCCCACCTAAGCCCTTGGTACTGGTTGATGCCCCAAAAATCAATGCCGACTCAGCGTATGCCTTTGTAAAAAAACAAGTCGAGTTTGGTCCAAGGGTTCCCAATACTGACGCTCACGTACAGTGTGGAAATTATTTTTTAGATAAACTCAAATCTTATGGTTGGGAAGTAAAGGCACAAGGTTTTGACGCCATTCGTTATGATGGTGTAGTGCTCAAATCGCGTAACATTATTGCCAGCTATAAGGCACCCGCTGCTGCTGCGGCCAAACGCACCGTGTTGCTGGCAGCACACTGGGACACCCGTCACGTTGCCGACAAAGACACCAAAGATACTGACAAACCCATTGATGGTGCCAATGACGGCGCCAGTGGGGTGGGTGTTTTGTTAGAGATTGCCCGCACCATTCACACATCGCCCAAAAAGCCAACAGTAAATATCGACATTGTATTGTTTGACAGCGAAGACCTGGGCTACCCTGAATCTGCTAAAGATGAGCACAAAAAAGCCGATACTTGGTGTTTGGGCTCACAATACTGGGCTAAAAATAACCCTGGCAGTTATTATTATGGTATTTTGCTGGATATGGTGGGTGCCAAAGGAGCCAAAATGTACAAAGAAGGTTTTTCGGTACGAACGGCGGGCGAAACAGTAAATGAGGTATGGGCCATTGCTGCCAAACTGGGTTATGGCAATGTATTTATTCCTAAGAATGCTCCTGAAATTGTAGATGACCATACGTATGTAAATAAACATACCAATATACCTATGATTGATATTATTGAGTTTGACCCTACCAATGAAACAGCTTACTTTGCTAAGTACCACCATACCCACGCGGATAACATGTCTATTATTGACAAAAACACCCTAGAGGCTGTAGGGCAAACTGTACTACAATATGTATATAACACTGCGGCAAGTAGTGACGCCGAAAAAGCCGCCACAAGCAGCAGTAGCAGTGGGTTAGCAAAATAAAGAGGTAGTAAAGATGTTTTTAAAACCAAACTTTTCTATGCAAACATTCACTCCCAAAACAAAGACTCTTCCTGTAGCTGCAGGAGGAGTTTTTTATTGTTTATTATCGTTGCTTTTGCTGGCTTGCGACCAAAAGCCGCCCACTACCCAACAAGTGGCTTTGCCTCCTACGGTTACCTTGGCTCAGGTTGCCCAAAACAAACCTATCAAAGCAACTAAAATACTTTCGCCTTGTGAGCGGTTCGACCAATTGAATACACTGGTGCGGGATGGTAAAATAAAGCGCTCAGCGGCTAAAGATAGCATTAAAAAGTTGTTGCCATTGGTGGCAAAATATTTTTACCAAAATGGAGGTATAAACTACGGGCGTAAGCAATGGGTATTTCCCATTCAAGGGTATAACAAGCATTTTATTGGAGGTAAAAACGGGGAAGGCTATGTGCCCAATGGTTACAACTACTTTGATGGCAATGAACACGGAGGACATCCTTCACACGATATTTTTATATATGACCGCAATCAGGACAACCTGGATGACAACACAGGCAAGCCAGTAAATACGCTCTCGATGGGCAGCGGCATTGTGGTAGCTTATGACCCAGCCTGGAAACCGGGCAGTGCACTAGAGGGTGGTCATTATCTATGGGTTTATGACCCTGGTACCCAAGGCATTTTTTATTATGCCCACAACAGTAAGCTATTTGTAAAACCAGGAGACATTGTAAAACCAGGACAACGCATTGCCCATATCGGACGCACTGGCAAGAGCGCTTCTGAGAAACGTTCGCCTACCCATTTGCATATTACTTACCTTAAGGTAAAACCAGATGGTTCACTGCCTCCTGAAGATTTATATCAGGACTTGTTGAAGTGTAAGAGTTTTTAGTTAGAAGCCCCAACAGGGGCAAGCTTCAAGCGACAAGTTGCAAGTCCTTAGATACCGATGAATATCGGTGCTAGACCCTGTTCCACAAGTAACTACACTTTTGTATCATTTTGATTTTCAGCAACTTACAAAAAGCGTAGTTAGAAGTTAAGATTTAGGAGATTTTTTAACGTCGTCATAAAATTCTGACAGGTTGTACGCTCGTTATTTGAATGCTTATTGTAGCAAATTCAACTCAAATAAGAAAAGCCCTGATTGCGCCAGGGCTTTGGTGTTTTAGGCTTGTTCTTGTTTCATCCTACCCAGTATTTCTATGTTGTTGAGTGCATATTGCATTTGTTGGATGTTTGCCTGTAGAAAGGTTTTTACCTGAGTATATTCTTGATTTTCGAACAATTCTAGCGAAGCGTTGGTGTCAAGTGCTAATGCCTCTAAATGGGCGTATATGCTTTGAGCAAATAGGTTGACCATTGATTGAGGAATGGCAATGTTTTGTACCTCTGAGTTTAAATTAATATCTTGCATCTTGTAAGATTAATATTTTGCAAAAAAGCCCTTGAGGAGAGTGTCCAAACTTACACCTCTTGGGCTTACTTTCACCGTGAAAGTATAGGCAAATATAGTAAAATCACCCGCCTTTTGCAAGAAAAATAGCAGTTTAATCTACTGTAAATCAACATCTTATATAGTAAAATCACTAGTTTCATATGCGTAATTAACAATTGGGAAATTCGTAATTAAACCATCTTGCCACAGGGTGAGCTGAGCAATGCTGTGCGACAATTTCAAAAACAACTTATTTTTGAAAAACCTCAGCTTTAGGGTTGGCAAGTTTTGGTCTGGCTAAAGACCAAAACAGGGAGGTTGTTTTTTGGCTTGAATTGTCTTCAGCATCGCTTTGCGCTAATGTAAAATTACCCGCCTTTTGCAAGAAATAGCAGTTTAACCTACTGTAAATCAATATCTTATACAGTAAAATCGCTAGTTCATACGCGTAATTAACAATTGAAAAATTCGTAATTAAACTGTCTTACCACGGGCTGAGCTGAGCAATGCTGTGCGACAATTTCAAAAACAACTTATTTTTGAAAAACCTCAGCTTTAGGGTTGGCAAGTTTTGGTCTGGCTAAAGCCTTAAGACCAAAACAGGGAGGTTGTTTTTTGGCTTGAATTGTCTTCAGCATCGCTTTGCGCTAATTACCTTCGAAGAGCTCCCGATGGTCAGTTCTTAATTAAAAGAGCCTCGCTTTGCGCTAATGTAAAATCACCCGCCTTTTGCAAAAAAGAGCAATTTAATCTACTGTAAATCAACATCTTACACAATAAAATCACTAGTTCATACGCGTAATTAACAATTGAAAAATTCGTAATTAAACTGTCTTACCACAGGGTGAACTGAGCAATGCTGCTCGACAATTTCAAAAACAACTTATTTTTGAAAAACCTCAGCTTTAGTTTTGGTCTGGCTAAAGCCTTAAGACCAAAACAGGGAGGTTGTTTTTTGGCTTGAATTGTCTTCAGCATCGCTTTGCGCTAATGTAAAATTACCCGCCTTTTGCAAGAAAACAATTAGTTTAATTTACTGTAAATCAACATCTTGCATAGTAAAGTTACTAGTTTCACGCGTAATTAAACCGCCTTACCACAGGGTGAGCTGAGCAATGCTGTGCGACAATTTCAAAAACAACTTATTTTTGAAAAACCTCAGCTTTAGGGTTGGCAAGTTTTGGTCTGGCTAAAGCCTTAAGACCAAAACAGGGGGGGTGTTTTTTGGCTTGAATTGTCTTCAGCCTCGCTTTGCGCTAATGTAAAATCACCCGCCTTTTGCAAAAAAGAGCAATTTAATCTACTGTAAATCAACACCTTACACAATAAAATCACTAGTTCATACGCGTAATTAACAATTGAAAAATTCGTAATTCAACTGTCTTGCCACAGGGTGAGCTGAGCAATGCTGTGCGACAATTTCAAAAACAACTTATTTTTGAAAAACCTCAGCTTTAGGGTTGGCAAGTTTTGGTCTGGCTAAAGCCTTAAGACCAAAACAGGGAGGTTGTTTTTTGGCTTGAATTGTCTTCAGCATCGCTTTGCGCTAATGTAAAATCACCCGCCTTTTGCAAGAAAAACAGCCATTTAATCTACTGTAAATCAACATCTTACACAGTAAAATCACCAGTTCATACGCGTAATTAACAATTGAAAAATTCGTAATTCAACTGTCTTACCACGGGCTGAGCTGAGCAATGCTGTGCGACAATTTCAAAAACAACTTATTTTTGAAAAACCTCAGCTTTAGGGTTGGCAAGTTTTGGTCTGGCTAAAGCCTTAAGACCAAAACAGGGAGGTTGTTTTTTGGCTTGAATTGTCTTCAGCCTCGCTTTGCGCTAATTCTTAATTAAAAAAAGTTTCTAAGCATCCAGCCAATTATACAGGATAGTACGCCCTTGTGGGGTCATAATCGACTCAGGGTGAAACTGAATACCATGTACATCGTATTGGCGGTGTTGCATTGCCATAATCAACGGAAAGTTGGGCATAGGACAGGCTCTAAAGTGAGACAAAGTACTGTCTATGCTTGCCAACACTCCGGTCACCTCTAAACCCTGGGGTAAGCTATCGGGGTGCACTACCCACGAGTGGTACAATCCTATTTGGATACTGGTGGGCAAATCGGTAAACAAACGGGCGGGGCTTGACGCAGGCATTTGCTGCATAGTTTGGGTAAGCCCGTGCAACACTTGAGGTAGCTGGTAAAGACACGCGCCAAAGGCTTCGGCTATGGCCTGATGCCCCAAACATACCCCTAATATGCTTTTGGTAGGCGCATAGTGCTTGATCAACTCCAGTAAATCACCCGATTCTTTGGGCAAACCTGCCCCTGGTGTCAGCAAAATCTTGTCATATTTTTTTACCTGATCAAGGTCTATCTGATCAGTTTTTACTACGGTATAAGCACAATGCTTGTGCTGGTCTATCAACTGAATAAGGTTATGGGTAAATGAATCATAACTATCTGCTATGAGCAACTTTTTCAAGGTTTTATTATTTTATTTGCGCAACAAAACGCAAATATATGAATAAGGCACAAGCAATTGAGCAAATGAACAAATATGGGGCGGCTAAAACCCCTTTTTTGTTTATCATTGACTTTGAGGCTAACCAACCAGTGGTATTACCGTTGAATGAAATAAACCCTCAGGAAGTTTTATTTGATATTCAAGGAAGGAATAATGCCTTGTCTCTACCCAATATTCCTCCTCAAAAAGAGGTGATTTTCAATAAAAAACCTGTACCCTTTGCTCAATACAAACAAAGTTTCGACAACGCTTTGGCAAAAATCAATTTTGGCTATTCTTATTTACTCAACCTTTCGATGCTTACGCCTATAGAAACCAACTTATCGTTGCAAGAGATTTTTTGGCAAAGTAAAGCACGTTACAAGCTATGGTACAAGGGTGAATGGGTGGTGTTTTCTCCCGAAATTTTTGTTCAAATCAAGCAGCAACGCATTGCATCTTATCCCATGAAGGGCACCATAGATGCTTCTTTGCCCAATGCCGCCGCCGAGATTTTGGCAAACCCTAAAGAAATGGCAGAACATACCACTATTGTTGATCTCATCAGGAATGATTTGAGTAAGGTGGCTAAAAATGTGCATGTTGCCCGATTTAGATACATAGATGAGGTGGCTACTCAGGACAAAACGTTGCTACAGGTAAGCTCCAAAGTAGTAGGAGACCTACCTCCTGATTACGCCCAGCGTATTGGCAATATTTTGTTTGAACTATTGCCAGCTGGCTCTATCAGTGGAGCTCCAAAAAAGAAAACAGTAGAGGTGATCAAGGCAGCAGAAAGCTATGAAAGAGGTTATTACACGGGGGTTTTTGGTTATTTTGATGGTGAAATGCTCGATAGTGGGGTAATGATCCGTTTTATAGAAAACATCCACGGAAAGTTGTATTTTAAAAGTGGTGGTGGCATTACTACTTTTAGCAATGCACTAGCCGAGTACCAAGAATTAACGGACAAGGTATATGTACCCATTATTAGAAACAATCAGGTTTGAAAACGGTAATTTTTACCATATAGACGCCCACCAACAACGCCTCGATCGGGCACGTCGGGAGGTATGGCAATGCAGCGATGAACTTTTGTTAAGTACACATCTGCAAGCCCCTGCCGAATGGTTGCCAGGACAACGCTATAAGTGTAGGGTAGTGTATGGCAAACAGGTGCAATCGATAAGCTTTGAGGCATACCATATTCGCCCCATTCAAAGCTTACAACTGGTAGAAGCCTCAGGGCTGGAATATGCATACAAAAAAATGGATCGCACCGCGCTGACGGCGCTTTTTGCCCAAAGAGGCTCTTACGACGATGTATTGTTGATACAAGATGGGTACATTACCGATTCTTATTATTGTAATGTGGCTGCCTGGAACGGTCAAGGGTGGTTTACCCCTGCTCGCCCTTTATTACCAGGTACACAACGTGCCCGCTTGCTAGAACTAGGGGTATTGCAAACCGCTGAGATTCATTACCAAAGCCTTGTTCAATTTGAAAAACTGGCTTTGTTTAATGCACTCATGGGCTGGGAAGACCGCCAGGAGGTATGGATGGAAAACGTGTCGTTGCTTGTTTAGGATAAAGATCTCTGATCATTTTAGCTTACGCAGTGCTCAGTTTAATGCATCTAAGCACAAAACTCGTCAGAAACCACTCTATTTAACCAAGCTCTTATTCGCTTTCGCTCAAGGTGGAGCACAACACTGCCATACCTACTTTGAAATACCAGATCTTAATTTTTTTTGTCTCGTATATAGTTAAAACGAATTGAAAATAGCTTAAGCTATGATATTCATCCAGATTTAGTATTTTACAATACTTGCTATGCCTATCTCAAACGATCAGGCACAAATAAACAATATACGAACATTAGCTACTTATGTCATGGAGAAATTGTATGAAAGTGAATTTGTAAGCCACTTTATAGTAAAAGAAGAAAGTTTACTCAAGTCTACCTGGAAAGGTGACACCGCTACTATGAATGCCGATCAGTTTACTGCCGAATGTAAAGAACAAATTCATTTGTTTGCAGCAAACAATGCCTCAAAGTTGTATTCTGACTCTCGGAACTTTAACTACCCCATAAGCCCTGAGCAACAAGCCTGGCTTGACAATGAGCTGTTACCTCAGTTAATTACAGCAGGTATTGCTAAATGGGCGTTGATTTATCCCGAAGAGTTTATTGCACAATTGAGTGTAAATCAACTTCTCGAAGAAGAAAACTCTCAATCTGTAAACATTCGCTTTTTCTCGTCAGAAACTGAAGCCATTGAATGGCTCCATCAATAAATAGGGCATTTTTGCGCTTACGCTGACTTGGTGAAGTGATAACCTCATTGCCTCTGGTAACTAAAATACAACGGTATTTTTGCCAGAGGCAATTTTCATTCAAATGATCATTGAACAGCCCCACTTGGTTATTTTGTTGTGTCACACAGGGAGCAATACCTGATAGCCACCAAAAAACTACGCGCTACACACCCCCCAACTCCTGACTAAACTGTATATTCGTGGCTTATCTAAAAACTCAACTAATGTAAATGATGGTCATGCACGCACTCTTTCATTTTTTATCTAAACATTGGGCAAAAGCCTTTGTATTTGTATGGTTGCCTTGGCTAATCGGCTGTAGCAACAATGTGAAGGTAACAAAGCGTAAACTTAAACGGGAGTTTAGGGCAGTATGGCTTACTACGTTTGACCACATGGACTTTCCGAAAGAAAAAGGGGCTCCCCCCAGTGAGCATAAGCAAGAACTTATCAAGCTGCTCGACTTTCATCAAAAAAGCGGCATCAACGCTATTTTTTTTCAAGTACGCCCAGCGGCAGATGCTTTTTATAAAAGTGAGATTGAACTATGGTCACAATGGCTGACGGGCAAACAGGGAAAAGCCCCTGAACCTTTGTGGGACCCGCTGGAGTTTTTAGTGACAGAATGCCACAAACGCAACATAGAACTACACGCCTGGATTAATCCCTACCGGGCAGTATATAATATAAAGCACGATGCTACTGCACCCAACCACATCACAAAACGCCACCCAGAATGGTTTGTAGTATACGGTAAACACAAACAATTTAACCCTGGTATTCCAGCAGTACGACACTACCTTAAGGCAGTGGTGGCCGATATTGCCCAACGTTATGACATTGACGGGATACATTTTGATGATTACTTTTATCCTTATAAAAAAGGCAGGCTTGAGTTTCCAGATCAGTCCACCTTTATGAAGCATGGGGGCAATAGCAAAGATGTACACCATTGGCGACGCCAAAACGTAAATTCACTCATCAAAGAAGTGCACGATACACTTCAGTCCATTAAACCTTACCTTAAGTTTGGCATTAGCCCTTTGGGAGTTTGGCGCAATAAAAGTGAGGATCCCAACGGCTCAGATACCCAGGTAGGGCAATCTAGCTATGACTACCTATATGCTGATGTATTGAAGTGGTTACGCAAAGGTTGGATAGACTATCTGGTGCCTCAGCTTTACTGGAGTATTGAACACCCACGCGCCAGTTTTAAGTCTTTGGCCTTTTGGTGGGCAAAACACGCCTATAGCCGTCATATTTATATAGGGCACGCATTTTATAAAATAAAAAACGACAAGGATGACCATTGGAAACAGGTGTCTGAGTTACCCAATCAGGTAAGAATGACTCGACAATACCGTAGTATTTTGGGTAATGCCTATTTTAGGTCTGATTTTTTGCAAAAAAACCCAGCAAAAGTAACTGACACACTCCGGCAACAACTGTATAAATATCCTGCGCTGATTCCAACCATGCCTTGGAAAAATCGCATGCCCCCTAAAGCTCCTCAAAATGTATACATTGTAAGGGCGTCGTCTAAAATATCGCTCAAATGGAATGCCCCAAGCCCGGCTATAGATGGCGATACAGCTACTTATTATGTAGTGTATCGTTTTCCTGATCAAACCAAACCCGACTATACCCAACCTCGGTATATTCGTCAAATCACTCGTAATAAACGTTATGTTGAACCTATGCCGCCTCGCAGCAAGCTCCGTTACAGGTACGCGGTGAGTGCAGTAGATCGTTACCACAATGAGAGTAAACCAGTGCTTATTCACTAAAAAACACATAGCCATTACTCATTGAGTCTTAAGGGAAGATTTTGCTTCTTAAAACTGAAAATCAACTACTTAAGTCGGTGTTTGCCACTTAAGCCCAATAAAACTATCGGATATACATTAAAAAAGTTATATATTTTTTCTTAAAAAATAGCCAAATCACTTGTACATTGCATTGCAAGTTACTATGTTTGCGATGCCAATAACCAATTATACTAACACCATAAAACCCATTACCATGAAAAATTATAATCGTCAAACCAATCATAGTATTTTATCCCCTCATAAACTCTGTTTAGAACCTTTAAAACTCTATTACCTCATTCACTAATCTAATTATACTTAAGGCTTTTCAGTTTTTGGTCTCATAATATTTATGCCATTTCACCAAGGTATACGCAGCAGTTATTCACTGTATGAACAGGTGATCTATGTCTATACTATTGACCAAACAAACACATCGCCTTATTTGATTAGTCCAATTTTGCTTTTATAAATAATGTTTGTCTTATACACTATAAGATAACAATAAACTACCTCTGGGTTTTAGCAGACTAAGCTAAAATCTAATATATAGCAGGGGATTACTATACCCTCACAGTTAATTTGCAACACCATAAATAACGCACTATGTGCGGTTTATCTGTTGGTATATATTTATCTAATTATTATTCATCACAAAACATCTAATTATTATGAAAAAGTTAAGTAAACTAAACAACGATTTGTTTTCTAACCAAGAGTTAAGCAACATCCAGAAGCAAAGCATCAAAGGTGGCGACATGACAGCTAAAAGCGAGCCCAGACAAACCAACAGTGGGGTTACTTTTATGTACACAGTATTTGTTCAAGACTAAGTACACTTTAATTTATATTTTATTCACTATTACAAAACATCTATACTATTATGAAAAAGTTAAGTAAACTAAACAGCGATTTGTTTTCTAACCAAAAGCTGAACAGCATCCAGAAACAAAGCATCAAGGGCGGCATCAAAACCATTTATAATGACTACCCAGGTGGTCCTGTACACGTAAAAGACGGAGACGCTGTATAAACTATTCTAACCATAACACGCATCACAAAACAAACAAAACATCTATACTATTATGAAAAAGTTAAGTAAACTAAACAGCGATTTGTTTTCTAACCAAAAGCTGAACAGCATCCAGAAACAAAGCATCAAGGGCGGCATCACAACCATTTATAATGACTACTCAGGTGGCCCTGTACACGTAAAAGACGGAGACGCTGTATAAACTATTTTAACCATAACACGCATCACAAAACAAACAAAACATCTAATTATTATGAAAAAGTTAAGTAAACTAAACAGCGATTTGTTTTCTAACCAAAAGCTGAACAGCATCCAAAAACAAAGCATTAAGGGTGGCATCAAAACTATTTTTAATGACTACCCAGGTGGCCCGGTAGACATCAAAGACGGGGACGCTGCATAAGTTATTATTAAACCATAACACGCATCACAAAACAAACAAAACATCTAATTATTATGAAAAAATTAAGTAAACTAAACAGCGATTTGTTTTCTAACCAAAAACTGAACAGCATCCAGAAACAAAGCATCAAGGGTGGCATCAAAACCATTTATAATGACTACTCAGGCGGTCCTGTACACGTAAAAGACGGGGACGCTGTATAAGCTATTTTAACCATAACACGCATCACAAAACAAACAAAACATCTAATTATTATGAAAAAATTAAGTAAACTAAACAGCGATTTGTTTTCTAACCAAAAGCTGAACAACATCCAAAAGCAAGGCTGTAAAGGTGGATACCAAGGCGGTATCAAAACCATTTATAATGACTACCCAGGTGGCCCTGTACACGTAAAAGACGGAGACGTAGTATAATACAGTCTGTATCAGGCAACGACTTGATCCAACCATTGGTTGTTGCTTGAATGTTTACGAGTTGATGGTAGTCAACCTCTGTTTGGGGTGACTACCATCTTTTTAACTCTAGCACTTTCCCACAAATTACTTCATACGCTCAAAAGTAACTTGCCAACAAAACCCAAAGAAATCATATATTTGATGCTACTTTAATAAGGTAGGTTATTTTTACAGTGTACTGTACTTAGCCAATAAAGAAATCATGATTGTAATAGCTACCCGTAAAATAGACAGCTCTACCAATGACATCATTGACTGGATTGATGGAAAAGGTGGTACCGTGATAAGGGTTGATGAAGAAAATGCACTCCAACAGTTACACATTGTATCAGGCCAAGGAGCCGACCGCTCATTTATTCAGGTAAACCAACAAAAAATATATTTTAAAGACATTGTAGCCTTTTGGCACCGAAAAGGTCAATCTTTTTTTGCTGACCACCCTGCTCATTCTATGAAACTTGATACAAATCATGTAGATATTTCGGCAGAACTGGCTCAAGAATGGGAGATTGTAAAAGAATATTTGTTTTTTTTACTTTCCCAAAAAAGAAACCTGGGCAATTATTTTAAAAGTTCACTGAACAAACTCATTGTTCAGCACCAGGCACAAGCAATAGGGCTTACCATTCCTCAGGCTTTTGTACTAACTGCCAAAGAAGATGCCTTAAACCTGGACTTGGAAGTAATCACCAAGGCTTTGTCGGAAGTGGCCATTATATCTTTTGATGATGCTACTTATTGCTCTTATACTACTGAGGTAACCCAAGATTTTATCCAAACCTTGCCAGAAAATTTCTTTCCGGCGTTGATGCAAGAAAAGATTGTCAAGAAGTATGAATTGAGGGTGTTTTATTTGGATGGAAAATGTTATAGCATGGCTATTTTCTCTCAGTTAGACCAACAAACAGCGGTAGATTTTAGGGTATATAACATGACCAAACCAAACCGTACGGTGCCTTATCAACTGCCACAAGACTTAGAAGAAAAAATTGATAAGTTAATGAATGAGCTTCAACTTAATACTGGTTCGCTGGATTTTATGGTTACTCAAGACAATGAATTCTATTTCTTGGAAGTAAACCCCGTCGGGCAATTTGGTATGGTATCGCTTCCTTGTAACTATTATCTGGAGAAAAAAATTGCGGACTATTTGCTCAACAACCAACCAGACAGCAACGCATAAACTGCTAGGGCAGGGGCAAGATTTAAGCAATAAGCTTCAAGTCCTTAGATGCCAATGAATATCGGTGCTAAACCCTGTTTTAGAAACCGATGTGAGTATTGATGCTTTTATTACAAATGCTCAAACAGACATAAACCACTGATTATCAAAACCTTATTTCAATATAAAATTATTATGGAGTATTGAATTAAATAAAACGTATGAAAAAAAAAGAAACTGTTTTTCCAAGATTAGAAAAGATTTTTGGTGTAGAAACCGCCCAAACACTCCCTCCTTATATCCAACTGGCGCAACGTATGCCCTCTAACGCAGAGGAAAACCATGAAATTCGTAAAAATGAAACCTCTGATTTACATCAGACTGATTTTTATGATGTATACCCACTCAATAAACCTGTTTCAAAAATTTTTGACCCAAAAGTACTAAACAATGACCAATCCTAAACAAGCACAGATGTACTTCAAGCTGTTTGCCTGTTGTGTAGCTGTTAAAGGGGCCGTAAGAAGTACTATATGTGATATGCAACGGGGCGAAATAAAGCTTATTCCAAACTCGCTGTACACCATACTTACAGAGCACCAGCACCAAACCTATAGTGAAATACAAGAAGTATATGACTATGACGAAACGCTGGATGAGTATTTTGAGTTTTTGGTTGAAAACGAGTTAGGTTTTTGGACAGATACTCCAGAGTTTTTCCCACCATTGGACATGACCTGGCAGACCTATTCTAGTATCAACAATGCAATTATTGACATAGACGCGGCGTCAACCCATGATTTCAAAGCAATATTTGCCCAGCTCGAAGAGTTAGGCTGCGACCACATACAGTTGAGGTACTATACTGATGTGTCAAAAGACACCTTAGAACATCACCTAGAAAGCACCAAAAGAAGTAGGTTTAAGTCAATAGAGCTGGTGGTAAAGTACGGTAATTTGCTTGATATACCAGCCGCTGAGGCTTTGGTTGTTTCTAATGCACGCATTCATAAGTTGGTGCTTCATGGGGCTCCAGAATCAGACATAAGACCTGTGATGAAACCTGGTACCGACTTTTCGCTGGGGCAAATGATCTTGCTTACTTATGAGATTACATCGGCTGATCATTGTGGAGTGATTGACCCTTTTTATTTTAGCATTGATACCAAAACAATGACAGAGTCTCACCAGTTTAATACTTGTCTTAACAAAAAAATTGGCATTGATGCCCAGGGAGAAATCAAAAACTGTCCCTCATTAACCGAATCTTTTGGCAACATTGCTCAAGTATCGTTGCATCAGGCGATGTTACAAAAGGATTTCAAAAAACTTTGGGAGATTAACAAAAATCAGGTAGAAATTTGTAAAGACTGTGAATTTAGACATATTTGTACTGATTGCCGAGCATTCATTCAAAACCCAGAAAATGTATATTCTAAACCCTCAAAGTGCAATTATGATCCTTACACCGCGAGTTGGTCCAACCCTTAAATAGGCAAAAACCGCCTCATTACTCACTATTACTCACTATTACTCAGTTATTCCCAGTTATACCTGCTAAGTTTGCAGTGTGTAATATAATTGGAAGTTAACGCCTTAGGCTTTTGCTTTTAAATTATAATCAGTCTGAGGCTCAAAGACCCTTTGGGTTTTTGCGCCTTTTTTTATTGTTTTATGGCAATAGCTTTTATCTTGCAAAATTGTACTACCCAGAGTATTAAAGAATTAATTTTAAATATACTCCCAATAGCAAGTAATGAACAAAAACCTACAACAACTCTACTCTATTGCCGAAAAACCAAAGAAACTTATCCTGGGGTTAATGTCTGGCACTTCGCTCGATGGGCTGGATATGGCACTTTGCCGTATAGAAGGTACTGGGCTTCAATCCAGCATAGAACTACTCAAGTTTTATACTTACCCCTACTCCTCTCCCCAAAAGCATCGTTTGAAAGAAGTAGTATCACAAGAGGATGTCTCGCTACAGGATGTGACCATACTGCACGCCTGGCTTGCTGAGCTTCACGCCCGGTTTGTATTAGAAACATTGGAACAATGGGGCATTGACCCTACCGAAATAGATTTGCTTGCCAGTCATGGGCAAACCGTGTATCATGCACCACAAAGACTCCACAACCTTCTTACCTTGCCCAATGCTACGCTTCAACTGGGCGATGGTGACCACCTTGCTGTCAAAACCGGGATACTTACCATTAGTGATTTTAGACAAAAACACATGGCTACCGGACTAGAGGGTGCTCCATTGGCTCCTTATGCCGACTATATGCTGTTTAGTAAACGAGGCATTAATAGAATTTTACTGAATATTGGAGGCATTGCCAATTTTACTTATTTGCCTGCTTCGTTGGCTCCCCAAGAGGTATTTGCTACTGATACAGGTCCAGGCAATTGTTTGATTGACTGGGCTATGCAACATTTTTTCTCGCCTCAAACTTATGACCGTGGTGGCAGCATTGCCCAACAGGGCACAGTAAATAAGTTATTGCTAGACGCTTTGAAAAGTCATTTGTTTTTTACGGAAAACTTGCCTAAAACCACCGGTGCAGAGCTTTTCAACAAAAAATACATTGCACAGGTTCAAAAACAACTACCTGATATCAACATCCCCCCCGAAGATTGGGTGACTACCCTTACCCGGTTTACTGCCGAAACGATTGCCGAAGCCATTTTGCGGATTCCAGATATACCACAAGCAGAGGTGATTGTGAGCGGTGGAGGTTATCACAACGTTTGCCTGATGGGTTGGCTTGAGGAGCTTTTGCCACACTGTGTGTTTGTTGACATGGAGAGTTTGAGTAGCATTGTGCCTGACGCCAAAGAAGCAGTGTTGATGGCAGTGCTTGCCAATGAATGTGTGGCAGGCGAAGGTTATGCTTTGGGCGAGGCACCCGCGCTTACAATGGGTAAAGTGTCTTTTGCTTGATGTTGTTAGCTTTGTGTCTTTACACAAAACAGCGGTGGTTGCGAACTTCCAGGTGATCCTTTAATGAGTATACAAAACGCTTGCATTGTCAACCAAGGCCTTGCAAACATTTCACTTCTAATAAAACAGGAGGGTTCAGAGAAGTAGAAAGTATTACTTCTCTTTTTTTGTTAAAAAGCTTCTCTGAACTCTCCTCATAAGCTAGATTTTAGCCATTGTTCAACTACTAATTCGTCTATAATAATGCCTTATAAATTAGTACTGGTCGTTTAAGGCAAATATGGGTTTGCGTTTCATCCAACGCCCACGGGTAAAATCGGGGAAATGAGCTGGTTGGCTGCCTTGGGCAATAGATTGCTCTGAAAGAGGAGTAATAGCGCTCCAGGCAGCAGCATCATAAGCGTCAAGTGGAGTAGAGGTTTTGCGCTTGATAGACTCTACAAAGGCATGCAACACAAAATAGTCCATGCCACCATGACCGGCTCCGGTAGCGTCTTTTTCATACTTTTTCCAAAGCGGGTGGTCGTATTTTTTCAAATAGCTTCGAGCACTTTCCCAAACATGTGCCCTAGGGCTGGTACCTTCGATAAACAATGAGTTGTTGACAGCCATCCAAAGCCCTTTGGTGCCTTGTACCCTAAAGCCCAGCGAATAAGGACGCGGTAAGTTGGTATCATGGCTTACAATAATAGACTCTCCATTGGCTGTTTTGATCACAGTAGTGATAATATCACCTAGCTTGAAGCGTACTTTGGCATTGGGATGATCTTTACCTCCCTTTTCTACGATGTAGTTATGCAGTCCGCGCGACTTGGTGGCGGTAGAAGTTAAGTACAAAAAGCGGTTACCCCGGTTAATATTGGTATAATTTGCCACTGGCCCTATGCCGTGGGTAGGGTATAAGTCTCCGTTTCGATTGACTGAGTGAGCAGTACGCCATTTGGCTTCAGAAAAACCTTTTTCACCAAACTCCACCCCTCCTCCATAAGGTTGCTTGCCATTGTTAAACTTTACATGGCGCAAATCGTGTTGGTAACCACATTCGAGGTGTATCATTTCGCCAAACATGTTTTGACGCACCATGTTGAGTACTGCCATTACATCGCGGCGATAGCACACATTTTCTAAGATCATACACGGCATTCCGGTCGCCTCAGAGGTGTTTACCAGGTCCCAGCACTCTTGCAGTGTATTGGCAGCAGACACCTCTACCCCTGCGTACTTGCCCGACTTCATTACGTCTACTGCCATGCGGGTATGCCATAGCCAGGGGGTAGCTATGATCACCCCTTGTATATCGGTACGCTCCAGTAATTTTTTGTAAGATAGTTCATTGTCAGAAAATGCCACTGCTTTTTTTCGCCCGGCTTTGCGAATCATTTCTTGAGAAATTTTGATTGCTTGTGGGTCAATATCGCAAATAGCCACTACTTCAGTGTCTTTGCGTTGCAGGGCAAGGCGCAGGTGTTCGCGGCCTCTCAGCCCTACCCCAATAAAACCAATTTTAACCTTTCGATCGTCTTTTCCAAAGGCTACGTTCGCCCCCAACACACCTACTCCAACTCCGGCTATAGTACCAGTTTTTAGAAAATAGCGACGGCTTATATCTTTTATCGGCATCTATGTGATATTTTACTATTTCTTGAAATATTTATGAGATAGCTAGTATAAGCAAATACTAGGAAAGTTAAAAGTTTTGGGGTGAGGGCTTAGTATTACCAAGCAAACATATTATTCAACATACACACTGTCTACAAAAATCAATGAGTTAAGCACTTCTATATCTTCTATCAATGCTACTGCTCAGAGCATCGTAATGTGATGTTCAACGCGTGTAGGACAATCGTATTTTAGGGGCAACACTTCCAAGGCAATTATACGTTCCATTGCCATTTCTGCCCTAGTTTCGCAATCGTCTCTTTCAGTGAGGTACTCTTGACAAGCCCAGCGCTTGGCTAGAATAATTGTATTGTTTATAAAGAGGGTATCCACAAATTGCACAACATTTTTGGTGAACATACGCAATAAAGTCGATCAATACTTGAATGACCTTAGCAGGTAAAAAAGGATATAAACTCTTCATCAACTCTTGCCCAAGCAAAATATTTTCGGGGGTGAGGGTCTCTAAGATGGTGATAATGTTTTCAAACTCACCTTCTTCCGAGTCATCATACAAAAAAGTGAGAAACTCATCGCTTGTTTTGTCTATTTTATTTTTTTTATCAAGTAGACAACCAATTACACTTTTACTTTGTCTATGCCAACATACCACATCTATAAAATCATTTGGATTTGGTATATTTTAAAACTTCAGAAGTTATAAAATTATTACTTTTGATATAAATCAAAGAAAAAGAGAAAAAATTTAAGGGTATGTAGCATTTCCTTTTGTCTTTACGTGAAGTAGATACAATTGCTCATATAAGCTTATCGCTTAAATGAATTGGTAGGTGAAAAGTAGTCAGCACAGAACTTTTGCCACGTTTTGTGCTGTTACTTATTTAGCAAAGTGAAACGCAAGCATCACTAAATTTAACAGCAAACCCTTGACCTTATCATCAAAGTTGTATCAACTTTATTTAAAACAAAGAGATGTAAGAATCTCTGCCTTAATAAATATCAAGTAAAATTTGAAGATTGTTGTGATATAGTGAGACATTCACAAAGTTTATTTCGTTATGGCAATAATTCACACTTAAACTTTGGAAATTTGTAGTTTGAACAGTGCCCAAAAACTGTTCACTGCACTTTGCTCTAAAATTAAACAACAGTCGGAACTATAATTATTAGATAAGCCTGTGGATAAGTCGCTAGAAAAAGAAATAATTAAAGGATGCCGAAAGAAGAAGTCAAAGTCGCAGGAAATGCTGTATAAGCATTTTTATGGCTACGCTATGAGTATCTGCTTACGATATTCTTATTCAAAAGATGAGGCATTGGAAATACTCAACGATAGTTTTATGAAGGTGTTCAAAAACATCATGAAATACAACGAGAACTTATCGTTTAAGAGTTGGCTACGCCGAATCATTATTAACACATCCATTGATTATTATCGTAAAAACCAGAAACACCGTCATACGCTCAATATTGAAATGGCAAGAAATGAAGAGTGCCGTTTGGATATCATAGATGATTTGTCGGTAAATGACATTCTAAAACTGTTAAATGAGCTCCCCAACCAATACCGCATAATCTTTAACTTATATGAAATTGAGGGTTATTCTCATAAAGAAATAGCCGAAATGCTCGAAATCCCAGAGAGTACTTCGCGTACAAACCTGGCCAGGGCAAAGAAAAAATTACGAGTTTTATTTCATCAAAATTTTGACTACGAGATAGAGTATGAAAGAGCTGTTTGATGAAAGGCTAAGTCAAAAAATACGTCAGACTTTTGACAAACATGAAGAGCCTTACAACGCCCAGGGCTGGGAGATGATGCAGCAACAAATGAAAGCGCAAAAATCTGGAAAAATGCGTGCATTGTTGACATCAATTCCGGCAAAAGTTGCAGCGGCAGCTATCTTAGTGTTGGGAGGAGTTTTTACCTATAAAACACTGCAAAGTGATTTTGAAGGGAACACCCCTACTCAACAACAAGCTGGTATCTATGCCAAAAAACACATTCAACAAGAGGGATTTGAGGGAGTAAAGGTTTTGCCTCCATCTATTACTAATACAACACATGGTAATAACAAGGTGACCAATATCCAAAACAACCGAAAAAAACTCTCAACTAATCAAAATACTGCTGCAAGTAAGCAATATGGTATATTGCCTACAGTAACAACAAATACTATAGCTGACAAAGGTTTAATTGAAAACACTGAAAAAGATAAAAATATTTATGCAAATAAAATAGCAGCTAACAATCGCCTGACAAAGCACCCATCAAATGGTGTATTGTTGAACCCAGATAATAAAGCAGTAAAGTTTGATATGCATACCCTGGCTATGAAAGAAGCCAGTTATGAAGCTATCCACCCAACTAATAGAGTAGCAATGATTGAGCAGGCTTCTTTTAGAGAAGTTACTACTAATAAAGTAGCTCGATATAACAACGCTGCTGTTTTGCCTAAAGGCAAAAGAATGAAATTTGGTGTAATGCTTTCATCATTGGTAAATTACTCTAAAAGAGGTGAAAAAGACTCAAAAGTCAACCTTGGAGGGGGAGTAATGTCTGAAATCAGACTGGGCAAAAGGCTCAGTGTTACTTCTGGGGTATTGCTTACCAGACAATCGCTCAACATGAGACAGTCGGCAAGTTTACCTACCATTGCTACGATGCAAAAAATTACGACAAGCGGTACCACCGAGAGTCGTTCGTTGGGACAACAAAAGTCAATCAACATGCAGTTTGTAGGGCTAGACATCCCAGTAAACCTGCAATACCATTTAAGTAGAAACACTAATCGGGGTTTATATGTATCAGTAGGATTGTCGTCTTTGGCTTATTTAGAGGAACGTTACACTCATAATACCCGCGAAACCATTGCCAAGGCTTATTATAAAGGAGGCGTGGGAAGCCAACTCGAACGATTAGAGACTACAGTAATAGAAACCAACAGTAAGTCACAACCCGAAGCATTGAGTCGTTTTGATTTTGCCAAAATGTTGAATGTTTCTATGGGAATGAAGTATATGGTAGCCAAGAATATGCAAATACTCATTGAGCCCTACATCAAGTACCCACTTAACTCATTGACCAAAGAAGAGCTAAGGTTTGGCTCGGCAGGCATCAATTTACGCTGTAATTTTGGCGAAGTACGTCGCCATTAATTATATTTTTATTCATAACCACCTTTGAGCGAAGCTCGTGTTTTACGAGTTTCGCTTTTTTTTGGTACTTACTAAATGTTAACCAAAAAAAGCCTGCTTCTGAATAACAACAGCAGGCTTTTTTGACTATGACTACCAGCAGGCTAATCTATACTTTCAATAGGAAACAACTTAATGTCAAGTTGGGTAAGTGCATTAAAATACTCTCCTACCTCTTTCATGTCCATATCGTCATGTTCGTATACCCACTGCACTTCTACTTTGTGAGATTTGTCCATGAGTTTTTCGAGGGTTTCTAACAAACGCATAATAATGGGATTGGTTCCTGTGTTGAAATACAAAAACTTAAACACCATAGTAGTTTTGCTGGCGGTAGGATCATCTACATAAATTTGCAAATGAGTAAGCACTTCACGATAATATTCGTCGGGGTGTTCAGGCATTGAGGTGCCCTTTACTTCGAAGACTCCATCGTTAAAATTGAAATTTAGTTGAGGTCCATCATCTGTCTCCTCCAAAAAAATATTCTTCATTGTTAAATTGGTTTTCTTCCTGTGTACTTAGGACGACATGCTCACTATGATTGTTGAAAATTTATTGCTGCAAATCTTTGACCAAAACCAAAGAATACTAAAAATATACCCCAAGCGTGAGGTATACACCACTGTGTGCTAATTGGCAAAGTTAGGAGTTCGTTTTTGCATTCCAGCCATTGCTGCTTCCTGCAAATCTTTTGAAAATAACATGCCAGCGTTCCAGGTAGCTATGTAGTTGAGTCCTTCTTCTACCGAATGATCGCGGGTATATAGAAACATTTCTTTGGTACCCCTAATCGCCAACGGAGACTTAGCCGCAATGGTTTGAGCAATGTTATATACCTCTTTAAGCATTGTCTCGCGTGAGTCATAACATTGATTCACCAATTGCATTGTTTTGGCTTCTTCACCCGAAAACTTGCGCCCTGTATAGGCAAGTTCTCTGGCGATGCCTTCGCCAATGATTTTGGGTAAGCGTTGTAGGGTACCTACATCAGCCACCATTCCCAGGTCAATCTCTTTGACAGTAAAATAGGCATCTGTTGAGCAATAGCGCATGTCACAGGCAGAAATCATGTCTATACCACCACCAATACAAGCCCCATGAATGGCAGCAAGTACAGGTTTACGGCATTTTTCTATGGCATTGAAAGACTCTTGTAAGGTAAGAATAGTATGGCGAAGTTTTTCGCGTGAACGCGCTGGGCAATCGCTTTTGTCAAGTTCTGCCTTAAGTTGCATAAACATGGTAAGGTCTATACCTGAGGTAAAGTGTTTGCCTTCTCCTTCCAATACAATCACCCTTACATCTTCATTCTGATCGAGGGCTTGCATCACTTCTTTGATTTCTTTCCAAAAAGCCTGGGTCATAGCGTTGGCTTTTTTGGGCACATTAATTTTTACGGTGGCTACATGCCCCTCTATAGATAGTAGTAAAGTTTCAAATTCCATTGGGCGTGTTTAAATGATAAGTGAGGGACTTATTCCCTTGTATATATAAAATACTTTCACTACAAATAAAAGTAATTTTATGGGGTAAATCCATTAATTACATGAATAAAGTTTAGCCATCATCCGCCAAATCCAATGATTTTTTGGTTTGAATAGCAAAGTGTAAGCAATAAAAAACGGCGGATCAGATATTGATCCAATCAACCGTTTTGGAATGTACCTCTGTACAAGCTTATGCCTCTTCTTTCATCAATTCTTCCAGAATCTTCTGGGCAGCTACCGAAATAACGGTACCAGGACCAAATACACCTGAAACGCCTGCTTCGTACAAAAAGTCATAGTCTTTGGGTGGAATCACTCCTCCGGCAATGACCATAATATCTTCACGGTCGTATTTTTTCAATTCGTTGATAAGGGCAGGCACTAAAGTTTTGTGTCCAGCTGCCAGACTCGAAACACCTACAATGTGTACGTCGTTTTCTATAGCCTGGCGTGCCACCTCATCGGGGGTTTGAAACAAAGACCCTATGTCTACATCAAATCCCAAATCGGCAAAACTAGTAGCAATGACCTTGGCTCCTCGATCGTGCCCGTCTTGCCCCATTTTTGCCACCAAAATACGGGGACGGCGTCCTTCTAACTGGGCAAATTGATCTGCCATGTCGAGGGCTTTCTTAAAATTTTCATCGTCAGACACTTCTCCCGAATAAATGCCCGAAATAGCACGAATTGTTGCCTTGTGTCGTCCGAATACTTTTTCCATTGCCTGCGAAATTTCTCCCAGGCTGGCACGTACCCTGGCTGCTTTTACAGCAAGGTCAAGCAAGTTGCCTTCGCCTGTTTCAGCAGCTTTGGAAATGGCCGCAAGTGCTGCGTCTACATCTGCCTGGTTGCGCTCTTGCTTGAGTTTTGCTAAACGTGCCAGTTGCGACTTGAGCACCGCAGTATTGTCTACCTCTAGTAGTTCTATTTCTTTCTCTTCATCGGGGCGGTATTTGTTTACCCCCAAAATCACGTCTTTGCCCGCGTCAATTCTGGCTTGTTTTCGGGCGGCGGCCTCTTCTATGCGCATTTTGGGCAATCCGGTTTCTATGGCCTTTGCCATTCCGCCCAGTTCTTCTACCTCTTGAATAAGCTCCCAGGCACGGTGCATCAGGTCATGGGTGAGGCGTTCTACATAATAAGATCCTCCCCAGGGGTCCACCACTTTTGTAATGTTGGTTTCGTCTTGTAAATACAACTGCGTATTGCGGGCAATGCGCGCCGAAAAGTCGGTAGGTAAAGCAATCGCCTCATCCAGTGAGTTGGTATGCAACGATTGGGTGTGCCCCAAAACTGCACCCATTGCTTCTACACAAGTACGCGCCACATTATTGAAGGGGTCTTGCTCGGTCAGACTCCAACCCGAAGTTTGGCAGTGGGTACGCAACGCCAACGATTTAGGGTTTTTGGGGTGAAACTGTTTGACAATTTTTGACCAAAGTAAACGCCCAGCGCGCATCTTGGCAATTTCCATGAAATGATTCATACCAATTGCCCAAAAAAACGACAAACGTGGCGCAAACGTGTCAATGTCCATGCCTGCTTTTAGCCCGGTGCGTATGTAGTCTAGCCCGTCAGCAAGTGTATAAGCAAGCTCAATATCAGCCGTAGCGCCTGCCTCTTGCATGTGGTAGCCGCTTATACTGATAGAGTTAAACTTGGGCATGTGATTCGAGGTGTACTCAAAAATATCGGCAATGATGCGCATACTGGGCAATGGTGGGTAAATGTAGGTATTGCGCACCATAAACTCTTTCAAAATATCGTTTTGGATAGTGCCACTCAAAAGTTCAGGTTTTACCCCTTGCTCTTCGGCTGCCACTATATAAAAAGCCATGATAGGAATCACCGCTCCATTCATCGTCATCGATACCGACATTTTGTCTAAAGGAATACCATCAAACAAAATTTTCATATCTAGTACTGAGTCTATAGCTACCCCAGCTTTTCCTACATCGCCCACTACCCGAGGATGGTCAGAGTCGTAGCCTCGGTGGGTGGCAAGGTCAAAGGCTACCGAAAGTCCTTTTTGTCCTGCGGCAAGGTTACGACGATAAAAGGCGTTGGACTCTTCGGCGGTTGAAAACCCGGCATACTGGCGAATTGTCCAGGGACGTTGCACATACATAGTGGCGTAGGGACCACGCAAGTAAGGAGGGATACCCGCCACAAAACCCAAATGCTCTATTCCTTCGAGGTCTTGAGCAGTATAGTAAGGTTTTACCTCTATGCGTTCGGCAGTTTTCCAGTTTTTTTGGTCAGTATCAGCCTCATCCGAAACTTGAGTACCTGTGGTAGAAAAATCTATTTTGCTAAAATCGGGCTTCATTCTTTATTGTTTTAGTCCTTGGTGAACCGTCCCATAGTATACGGCAACTATTATTATCCTTTTTCTTTGTAAAACTACAGCATTCCTGCTAAAATATAAAATATTCGGGCATTGTTGTAGCTGATGGCTTACTGCTTATTACTAGTCAATACTTGCGCTCCATAAAGCGTCTGATTTCGGCTTTGATGTTTTGAATTTTGCCCAAAATCCCCACCTCATGGGCAGGAGTATCGATAGCAAATCGAAAAGGTAAATCTAAAAAACGTTTTTGTTGTTCCAGTTCAGCAGGCAAAGGTTCATAACTCTCCAGAGGCGAAATATCGGCCACACTAAAAAGGTCTTCTATACCGCTTTCGCTCAACTCTATGACGCTTATTTGATTGCCCCGTAACCATTGAAACAAGATTTCCCAACGTTCGCAAAGCTTTCTTACTGGTGCTTTTTGTAACTTGGGGTTGGCAATCGTTAGGTTATTAAAAGAGGCATAGATCAATTTCAGTTCTTTTTGTGCTTCTTCTATCAGTTTTTTAAACTCCCAATCTACCAAATTATCCTTGTCACCTTCGTTGAGCTTCCAGATATGGTATATAAAAGCACTTTCGGCAAAGTCACCATCAATCAACCGACTACTATTGATGAGCAACATGCTCGACATTTCCTGTAGTTTATTTTTATAGTCAATGAGCTCTTGAGTAACAGGATCATTGCTTCCGCCTGAAAACAATTTTCGGAACATAATTTACGTATTTTTAATCCTCTTCGTCAGGGTAAGGCACAAACATAAAGCTCGAGTAAGGTTCGTCTACCACAAAAAGGCAACAAAACTCTTCTGGGTTTTTGTAGGCCGATTCAAACTTAGTGGGCTTGGTAATGAGTTTGTTTTGCACAAAAATATCGCGGTACGATACAAAGTAGTTCCACTCAAGCCCCAGGTCATTGCCTTCAAACAATAGCTCACCTACAGGTATTTTATATTTTGCCACCGGAAAAATAGGATATTCGAAACCACGCGAGCGTAGTTGATAAGAAGCTTCCTTGAGCACTTTGGCTACCTTTACAAAATCTTTGGTAATGGTACCCAGGTATTTGCCATCCAATTCGGGATCGTTGCCCAATTCTGAGTTATATGTTTCTAAATTTTCGGGATTCATATCTTTTCTAATGGTTTTGTTCTGCCATTTTTTTACAAATATAAAAAAATGAGAAGGTTTCCTGATAAATTTTATGGATAGCGTGTTTTTTGTTTTACTCAAAATGCCAAGATAGCGTTCATGCCAGCATAAAAAAAATCCCCAAAAGTGTTATTTTCAGGGATTTTATTTTTTAAAAAGGTTTTAGGCAAATGTGTTTATCCCCTAAAATTATCGTCCAGTTTGCCTTTCCAGGTTTCTAGCACAGTCTTTAGGTCATCATCGTCAGCATTGGCTATAGCTTGTTTGAGAGACTCTTGACTATCGTTCAAAATGTTATTGACTTCCACCTTACGGGTTTTGTTTTTCTTGCGTGCCAAAAACGAAAACAACGAACGATCAATGCCTTCATTCAACTTAGACAATAAGTCATAAGCTGCTTGCGCAAAATCCTCGGCGCTGTCAGGCAAAGCCGCTTTCTTTTTGGCAAAATCATTTTTTAGCTCTTCCAGCTCGCTTACTTTGGCTTGTTCCTGTTCTTCACGGGTTTGCTCCAGCAAATTGCCTGTATAAGAATGGTCATACACAAAGCCATCGTTATCCTCTGTAGCTCCTTCAGCATCGGCGTGGGGCAATAAGTCCAGCTTTTGGGCTTGCTCCAATAGAGTTTTGGCTTCTTGCTTGAGGGTGGCATTTGTGCAATCTTCTATGCCCCCTTGTACAAAAATAACCGCCATGCTTGCATAAGTAGATATGTCATCGAGAGACAGCATGTGACGCAAAGCAATCACGTTATACTCAAAAGCTTTGTCACTATTGCCCTGTTCATCGTGTAGCAACCCCAGGTGGTAATAAGTTTCGCCTAGTTCTGAGCCAATATTCAACTTGTTTTTGTAATGCAAAGCCTGCTCAAAGTGTCTAAAAGCTTCTTTAGAGTTTTCGTCGGCTTCGTAATAAGCAGCCAGGTGATAATGAATAAAACCAAGTAGATCAGTAGCCTCTTCGTGCTGTTCCAACAACTGTTTAAAATAAGCAATGGCCTTGTTGGTAGTGAGCCTCGCCTGGGTAAATCCTGTAAGCAGCATAAAAGCTTTGCCCAGATTATCGTATTTTTTATTTTTGCTAAACAAAGCCACTGCTGTCATAATATGGTCAAGGCAAGCCTTACTCTCTTCGGCAGCACTATCTTGGGTTTGTAGCATAATAAAAGCATAAGCATGGTGTGCTTTAGCCTGGGTATTTTCATCGTTGGTTTTTTGCCCCCACTCTATGGCTAATTGCAGATTTTGCTGTGCAGTAGCAAAATCATTTTCATCAAGGGCTATTTTGCCCAATTCATAATAGGCAGCAGCATAATAAGCTTCGTTGGTTTCAGTTAACAGCTTCTGGTACAACTGTTTTGCTTTTGCGGATTCGTTGGCATCCAGGTAAGCATCTCCCAACTCCAAATACAGTTCTTTTTGTGTTGCTTCATCAGCTGATTCCGACGGCAATTTATCTAGTTTAGCCTCTAATTCGCTGATTTTATCCTGTATTGCGGGTTCTTCCATAGATTCAAAAAAAGTTTAAAATGATAAAACAGAGCCAAATTCTCGCCTCTTTTGCAATCTAAAAAAATGCCTTCACATTATTGTAGTGAGGAAGAGAGATTTTTTTATTAGTCAGGAGCTACTACAGCCACAAGGAACAAGCGACAAGGGGCAAAAGCAACAAGCTTCAAGTTGCGTCCTGTTCCATAGGTAACTAACAAATTCATAGTATACTTATTATCAACGGCTTATGAATTTGATATTTAGAAGGCTTTAGCCTGACCAATGAGCCCAACCATTCCGACGAATGAAGGAACACTTGCCAGCCCAAAAAATAACTTCCCCGTGTTGGTCTTAGGGCTTTAGCCAGACCAACGCATGCTAACCCAAAACCCCGTACACAAGTGTCGTTTTGCAAGTTTTGGGGTAGCATTGCTCAGGTCGCCCTACGGTAAGACAGTTTATTACGAACCGACCATAGGGAGCTCTGCGAAGCTAATCACAGACAAGGGGATTTCTCGAAGCTAATTACGAGTATGCAACCAGTGAGCATTGATGACGCTAAAAAATCCTGGTAGGTTTTTGAAGGCAATTCAAACAAAAAAAATAACCTCCCTGTGTTGGTCTTAGGTCTTTAGCCTGACCAATGAGCCCAACCATTCCGACGAATGAAGGAACACTTGCCAGCCCAAAAAATAACTTCCCCGTGTTGGTCTTAGGGCTTTAGCCAGACCAACGCATGCTAACCCAAAACCCCGTACACAAGTCGTTTTGCAAGTTTTGGGGTAGCGTTGCTCAGGTCGCCCTACGGTAAGACAGTTTAATTACGAACCGACCATAGGGAGCTCTGCGAAGCTAATCACAAACAAGGGAATTTCTCGAATATAATTACGAGTATGCAACCAGTGAGCATTGATGACGCTAAAAAATCCTGGTAGGTTTTTGAAGACAGTTCAAGCCCAAAAAGGGTTTTCAAAAATAAGTTGTTTTGTGAGTTTTGGGTTCGCATTGCGAAGGTCACCCTGCGGTAAGACCTTCGCAGGAGATGGTGATTTTAGGGTAACCTTAAAAAACAGCCTTTCGCCTTGGTTTGTGTCGCCACAACCGAGTTTACGAGCCCTTAAATACCAATGAATGTCGGTGCTCAGCAAAGCTAAATCGCCCCGTCACAGAGTCTGGGAGCAATGCTTTTCAAGGTTTCGATCAGCTCGTGGAGACACGAGCTGAGGCGATGACGGTACTGAAGGTAAGACTTGAGCAGGAGGTAACTAATTCTCTTGCTAGTGCACGTCGTCCTCGCGTGTGCCATTGTAGACAGTTCAACCTAAAAAATAACCTCCCGTATTGGTCTTAAGGCGCAAGCCAGACCAATACTTGCCAACCATAAAGCTAGCGATGAGGTGTTTTCAAAAATAAGTTGTTTTGTGAGTTTTGGGTTCGCATTGCTCAGGTCACCCTGCGGTAAGATAAGGCCTTCGCAGGAGGTAAATCTCGACTCGTAGCTCGTACCTTGAGGCTTTAGTAGCTACCGAAACATAGCCTTCCAAGTGCCCTTGAGGTAGTTATACTTAAGCGTGCTGGGCAATGCCTTCCACCAATACTTGTTAAGTTCTACCGCAAACGAGGGTTGCATATAGCAATTAATTACACATCCTTCACATTCGGGTAGTCGTCCTTCCAATGCAATGAGTTTTTGTACTTTTTCTGAGCGGTACACATTGTATAAATCGCCATTGATGGGCACCTCCTCTAGCCCCAAATGATAACAAGGCAATACCAGTTTGTTATCGGGCGAAATGACCAAGGTAGTACTGCCTGCCTTGCATACCGGGCGGTCGATGTGGTTGCCACCATCTTGCCGCAAGGCGATAAAACCCTCGTTGAGGTATACATATTTTTTCTTACTCCATTGCTTGAGTGCCTTTAGGCTTTGGGGGCTTAGCTGTAGCCCGGTATCTACGTTGTTGTAGTCAAACACCGGGTTTAAGATAAGCAGTAAGTCATTGGGCAAGCATACCTTGTGGTACACTTCTTTAATTTGCTCTACGTTGTGCTCAAACACAGTAAACAAAATATCGGGGCGTTCGCCCAACGTCTTGGCTATTTTGATCGACTCCATTACAAAATCATAACAGGCTACACCTCTGCTTTTGTCGTGTTCGGCTTTATTGGGCGAGTCAAGCGACAGGTGTAACATGTCTATCTTACCCTGCAGTTTTTCGGCTTGTTTGGGGTATAGCAATCCATTGGTGGTCACCGTGGTAATGAACCCCAGATTTTGCGCCATTTCCAGTAATTCGGGGAGCTGTCTATGCAGTAAAGGTTCACCCCCGGTAAAATCAATGATCTTTACTCCCAGGCGCTTAAGGCCTTCAAAATTGCGTTGGGCGTTTTCGAGGGTAACATAAGGAGAGGGACGCTCCCAAATATCGCAAAACCCACAACGTGCATTGCAACGATAGGTGACATAGTAATTACACAATACAGGTTTTTTTCTTAATCGCATGATTTTTGGTAATTGTTAGAGTATTCGCGCCAATATATCCCATTAGCCGAAGGCGAAACAATAAAACTAATGAAACATTAAAAACTTATCAATGAAAAAAATATTCCTATTCTTATTATCTACAAGCCTGCTGATGGGTGGCTGCCAAAAAAAAGCGGAAAGCCCTCAGGCAGTCAATACCCCTAAAGTAGTGTTTAAGTTCGTGTTTGACCCTACTCAACCTCGTTTAAACAATTTTGGGCAACCTTATCCGGTGCCTACAGGCAATGCCGGGCAATCACCTCAGTTTAATTTAATTGGGGCGCATTATTTTGAGCTTACCCCTACTGCCACCACCCAGTTTGGCAACGGGCAGGTGTTGTACCAGGCTCCTGAAGTAACGAGTGGTGGCGGCAAAGCCATTGATTTTGAACAGAGTATTTTAAAGGCAGGCAATGAAACTTACCTAGAAGTACCCTTGAGCAGTATTCAAGCGGGAAGTTATGCCTATTTGCGGGTGTCATTGTCTTACCAAAACTATGCAGTAAAATTCAATTTTCAGGGCAACGAACTAAGTGGTACCTTGGCCTCTTTTGTGGGCTTCAACACCTATTTGAAGGATTATACCATCAAAACAAAAAAAGTGAGTGTAAATGCCAATAAGTTGCAGGGGTATTGGGGTTTTGAAACTGACTTTAGCACCAACACCGGGCAAGCTCCTGCTACTACAGTACCCAACCCTATAGCGGCTACTTCGCCTATTCCGGCAGGTTCTTGTGTGGTTACAGGCAGGTTTGACACTCCTTTACAAATTACGGGTAGCGAAACCCAGGACATTGTCATTACGGTGCGTTTGTCTACCAACCAAAGCTTTGAATGGAAGGATGGCAACGCCAATGGCAAATGGGATGTAGACCTCAACGAAGAAGTGGTAGATATGGGTATTCGGGGGATGCAGCTGACAGTAGAGCAGTAAGTTTGGTGCTCTAAACACTAAATACGTAATTACTATTTTGCTTCCCCGAATCAAGTTCGGACTTATACCCTTGGCAATCTTCAAAATTTATCAAAAACAGTGGGGGTGGTCACAAGAAAACTCCTTTTTAGGTGATAAACTGCCCAACTATCCCAAATTGCTATCATACGGTGTTTTCAAAAGCCTATCCAGGTCGGGCACCAATATTTTTACTGCCTTTACTAAGTCGCTGGTGGCAGACTTTAGCTTTTGGTTATTGTCCCATAACAAAGCATATACTATCCGTTCGCCGTGGACTAGTTTAAGGGTTTGGCTTACGCCTCCATTGGCTTGCTCGTTGTAGTTGCCAGGAGCCTGTACCTCTTCCGCCAACATTTTTATTTTTTCAAAGGTAGATGCTTTCAGTTTATAGGTTTTATTGGCAAGGCTTTTTCCATATACATCTACTACCACTATGCTTTGCTCTGGCGAAACAGTAATGGTGTAGCTTCGATGGTATTTTGGGGGCACTGAGCTATCTTGGTACCTCAACACCAGCTTGTCGAACTTGGGCGGTTGGTAAGGTGTACACCCCCAGTGTGCCCACAGTAGTATTAAACACCAGATGAGCATCTTTATTTTTTTTCTCATAATTCCCTAAAAGACAATGGCTTGTCTGGCGCCATTGTCACTCATCAACAATTTTTGATAGTAATATTTTTTTTCCTTGAATAGAACGTTCCACTTTAAGTATTTCTTTTCCTTTTTCAGGGCTAAAAGCCATAATGTGGGGTTGGGCAAGGTAAATCACTGAGTTGGGCAAACGGTGAAACTTTTTGGTAGTTCCTATGTCTAGCGTGACAGTACTTGTGCCTAGCTTGAGTAAAACAGCATGATCAAGGTCATTTTTAATATAAAATGTAACCTTGTCTTCTTGCGGAACAACAGCAGCATACGCTTGTGTCAAAGAAGAGAGTAAACACATCATACAGAGCACTCCCGCCAAGACATATCCCTCAATCTTGTAATGTGTCATAATGACGCGGGTTTTAATAAATATAGATTAAACACATAAATAATTGGTAAGTATTATAATAGGCAATCACCTATATGATACTTCAACGTTAGATAGTGCCATGACTTTCATTAAGTCTTCACACTTTTTTATACACTTGTGCCCAAAAGGGTTAACAAGTATCAGATCATGTATAGCTTTTCTAAATAGTTTATAGGATAAAAATAACTCAAATACTTGTCTAAAGTTCAAGGCATTTCATAAACGGGGATTTTACAAAGATGAATGGTTGATATGAGTTTATAAAAACTTTGTGCTAAAGCGCTGGCAATACCCTAATATTTATAAAAAAACAAAGAGGTGACATCACATGGGCATCATTGGTCAAGTGCGTATTTTAGCACCAAACAAGAAGTGTTCACAGCCGTTTTTTTAAAGATGATGATAAAGCCCTACAGTAGTTCAGACAAAAAATGTAGGGCAAGTATGTATGCTTATAAACCTAAGGTTTCTGACCAAAGACAACGGAATGGTATAAGTACTAACGGGGGGTAGAGTATGCCTTCAAAAAATCTTCTTTACGCTCACGGGCAAGGTTTACCGAGTCGTTATTGTCCATGACTATGTACCCACCATCTTGTCTTACGTATTGCTTTACCCGGTTTAGGTTAATCAAATAAGAGCGGTGTGTTCTGAAAAAACTGGGGTGATCGAGTACCTTTTCAAAACTTTTAATTTTTTTAGATACCAACACCTTTTTACCTCCTTCAAGAAAAATCTGCGTATAGGCTCCCTCTGCATTGAGATACACTATCTGGTCGACTTCTATAAATAGCAGCCCCTCGGCTACCGGCAAGGCAATGCGGGTGATGTACTCTTGACTTAGATTGCTTTTGAGAGTATCTATCCGCTCGTTTATCTGTGGTTCACTCAATTGTCCTTCTACTTTTTCTATGGCTTTTATCAACAACTCTATTTGTATTGGCTTAAGCAAATAGTCAATGGCCGACACTTGAAAAGCTTGAATGGCGTACTCCCGGTAAGCAGTAGTAAAAATGATTTCAAAGTTGATAGTATCGAAAAAGTCAAGCAGTTGAAACCCTGTATAACCAGGCATTTCTATATCTAAAAAAACCAGGTTGGGTTGGTATTTATGTATTGCTTTTACTGCATTGGGTACGTCATCTGCCTCACCTACTATCTCTATTTGTGGGCAATACTCTTTGAGCAGTTCCTGTAAAATACGTCTGGCTTTAGCTTCGTCGTCAATGATAAGTGCTTTCAACATTATTAAGTAAAACTTTATGAGTGTAAGTAATTACAAATGATTCATAGTATGTTGGCTATATTTAAATACTGACTCAGTACGTCAACATATCAGGCAATATATACATACTAAAACAACTGCCTGAGTATCTATACTAATTAAAAGTACTGTCAATAGGAATTTTTAAATGAACACTGGTTCCCAAGGCTTGCCCTGCTTCATTTTCTAAATCAATAATACTGACCATAATAGAAGCTTTGCGCCCATGATTGAGCAGCTCCAGTCTTTTTTGGGTGGCACTCATGGCAAACGACTTATGGTAAGTTTTTCTTTTTGCCTTAAGCTCCCAAGATTTTTTGCGCCCAATGCCATTGTCTTCTACCTGACAACAAAGCAAATCGCCTTCATCGCTTTTGGTAAAACTAATGAACAACTTTCTATGGTCTTTTTTATGCAACAAACCGTGTTTGATGGCATTTTCTACATAAGGCTGAATAAGCATTGATGGAATAGAAACCTCCTCAGGGTCAATGCTATCGTCTACTTTAATCTGATACTCAAACGTATCTTCAAACCTGATGGCTTCTAGTTCTAAATATAGCCTAAGTACCTTTAGTTCTTCTACCAGTCCTACCTGTTTTTCGTTTGACATATCTAGTGTAAGTCGCATAAGGTCGGCAAATTTACCCAAAAAAGCATTGGCAAGTCGCTTTTCATTGAGCAAAATAAATTCTTGGATAGAGTTAAGAGCATTAAAAATAAAGTGAGGGTTCATTTGCACCTTGAGTGCCGATAATTGAGAGTTTCGGAGTGCTTGCTTGATGTGATTTTCGCGCTTGAGGTTTTGAATACGCAATAAAAAGAATGCACTCAGGACAGATAGGGCGCCTAATACTACCAATAGAATAAACCACCAGGTTTGAGTATAGTGCTTGTGCACAGTAACTTGCAACACAGCAATGCCTTCGCTTTCTACGCCATCTTCGTTTACTGCTTTTACTTCAAACTCGTAGGTGCCATACGGAATAGATGAATAACGGGCAAAGCTGTTGGTACTATTGATGGTTGTCCAAGTACTGTCGAGACCTATCATACGATACTTATACAAAAACCTTCCCCGGCTACGATAAGCCAACCCCTTGAACTCTACCCTTAAGTTGTTTTGGTCGTAGGCCAGTTCATAGGCTTCTTTTAGCGGCACCTCTTTGTCCCAAATAGAAACCCCTGTAATATAAATGGGAGGAAAACTGGTATTCTTGCGCATTTCTGTTTTATTAAACACCAACAATCCCTTGGTAGTAGCCACCCACACCTGATTGCCTTTAATGAGTAAGTCTCTTACCTCGTTGGTGACCAAACCATCTTGCTGATTAAACAACTCAAAAGTAGACTTGGCAGGATCTACCAATTGAATCCCCTGTGCAGTACCCACCCATAGCTTATTACCGTCAGGGCGCAATACTTTACAATAATTACTCACCAATCCACTGCCCATGTCGTAATGATACACAATGGTGGTATCTCTGATACCGTACAAGCCATGCTCTATGGTGCCTATCCATACCAAGCCGTTAGGGGTTTGAGTAATGCTAAGAGCATAAATACCGTGGTTGTTTTGTTGGTCTATCAGTTGGTTGGCTTTCCCTTGAGCGTTGTAATAATACAACCCATCGTGGTATCCCGCCCATATTCTTTGATTGACAGTATCGCCCCACACCGCTCTTGCCCTGCCCGAACGCAAACGAAGAAAATAAGGTAGATAATGCACATAGGGTATTTTGTTGGGAGTCACTTGGTACGTTCGGTTGTTAGCCCTAAACACTGGCGTGAGTGGAGGCAGCTCATTGGGGCGTGGAGCCAGCCTTATTACATCTATGCCTACCGATGAAGCCGAAACGATGTGGTCTTTGCCAAAAAAAGCGTAATTTTTTGGGGCACTGCCCGCCACTCCTGCGTCTGGCATAACTGTCATAGGACTTTCTTTATAGTTTGGTTTGGTATAAAAGTCCCATTTGTTGGATTGCCCTTCCTTAAATATATTAAGACCATTACTGCTTACATACAACTGTTGTTGATGAGGGTTGTATAGCATAGCCTCTACCTCTTTTATTTGCCCTATGTCATGCTGAAACTTGATGCGTCGGGTGTGTGGGTCAAACACTGATACCTTGCCATTGGTTCCTCCCAAAAATAAGTCTCCTTTGGTGTTCATAGCCAACGCATTGATACGCTTATCTTCCAAGGCAGAGTTATCTTCATTGTAATACAACACCTCTTTTGATGGCATAAAGTATACCCCACTACGCAGTGTAGTAAACCAATAGTTTCCTTCACGGTCTTGTAGCACGTCCGAAACCACTGTACCTTCAAACAAATGTAAGCCTCCTCGAAAAGGCTTAAAGTCTGCCGTAAAACAATAACCACCATTGAAACCCAAAATCCAGTAATTGCCTTCACGATCGCGTTTAAATCTGGTAATTACCAGGTCTTTGAGCTGTGAATGATGTTGAGAGAAGGCCGCTTCAATCTTCCCATTCTTGACTCTCCTTATTTCGTCACCACGCTTGCCCATCCCCCATAAGTCACCCAAAAACATCATTTTCTCTCCAAAAAAAGCGGGCATTCTTTTTACCTTTACTGGTTTGCCGTTATGAGGGTGTTTCCACAAAACTCGCCCTCCCTCAAGATACCACATGTTGGCATAGTTGTCTTGAGTAAGCCCTGTGATTGTAGACAGTTTTGGGTCTAATTGAAAGGTTTGCCATTGTTGGTTGGCTGGGTTGTACTCAAGTATTTGGTGGCTGTCTTGAATGTAGACTTTGCTATTTTTAATGTTTACCTGTACTTCTTGTACTCTATATATCTTGATGTGCTTGGGTATTTTGAGTTCTTTTGCCTGGCCTTTTTCAATATAAAAAACCTGATTTGAAAAATTCATAAACCAAATCCTACCTCTTTTGTCTTCACGCAAATTAGACATTCCTTTGCTTCGGGCAGTAGGAGTTGGGTAGGTTTTGAATGAGTTGCCATCGTAGCGGCATACCCCGAGCTCGGTAGCAAACCAAATGTACCCTTTGGTATCTTGGTATACTCCATACACCTCCATACTGGGCAAGCCATCTTCATCAGTGATTTGCCAGGCAGGAGGGTGTTGGGCATATAATTGAGTGTGCACTGCAAACATCCACAATCCACAGCATATAATTTTAAGGCAGTAGTTTAACAAAGTATTGTTACATTTAAATAAATTGATAGGTGGCCAAACAGTTTGAACCTACCACAGAGTTGATTTGATCAAATATAATAAAAATCAGCAGACCTATATGTTTAGCTTCTAAGAAATACCACCGCCCAAAACCACCTCTTAAACAACCGAAAATGGCACCATACAGCAAGTATGTATCCACTATCTTCTTGCCCTGCCCTTGCTTAAAGTAGCTGTGTATTTGTTAAAACCCTCCTTTTTGTAGATATTTCAACCTCGAAATTTCACAGCAATCAATCAAATTTATTACACAATGATCTTAGACCAAATAGATTGGGCAATTATAGTCGCTTTTTTTGTAGTCACGCTTGCCATAGGTATGTGGGTATCGCGCAAAGCCGGGTCGAGTGCCACAGAGTTTTTTCTGTCAGGCAGAAATATGCCCTGGTGGTTGTTGGGGGTGTCTATGGTAGCTACTACTTTTTCGGCTGATACACCCAATCTGGTCACCGACATTGTACGCCAAAATGGAGTTTCGGGTAACTGGGTTTGGTGGGCGTTTTTGCTTACAGGTATGCTCACCGTATTTGTGTACGCCAAGCTTTGGCGGCGCTCAAAGGTAATGACCGACCTCGAGTTTTATGAGCTACGCTATAGTGGCAAGGCAGCGGCGTTTTTGCGGGGCTTTCGTGCCATTTACCTGGGGGTATTTTTCAATATTATGATTATGGCAGCGGTTTCGCTTGCTGCCATCAAAATAGGTGGGGTAATGCTGGGGCTTACACCGGTACAAACCCTACTCATTGCCTCAGTGGTAACAGTAGCTTATAGCTCACTGGGGGGCTTGCGAGGGGTCATCATTACCGATTTTGTACAATTTGCGATTGCTATGATTGGCGCCATTTGGGCTGCTTATGTAGTGCTCAGTATGCCCGAAGTAGGCGGGCTCGACCAATTGCTTGCCCACGAGAATGTCAAGGGTAAATTGAATGTTTTACCCGATTTCTCAGATATGAACGTGCTCATCCCAGTGTTGATTTTGCCTTTGGCGGTACAATGGTGGAGCGTGTGGTACCCAGGGGCTGAGCCGGGAGGGGGTGGCTATATTGCCCAACGCATGCTTTCGGCTAAGTCAGAAAAACACGCCATGGGAGCCACCTTGTTTTTTAACCTTGCCCATTATGCTTTACGCCCCTGGCCTTGGATCATCATTGCGTTGGCTTCGTTGGTCATTTTCCCGATGAGTATTGACAATGACCAAAAAATGAAAGTAAGCCCATTGGCGGTCAAAATGCTCGACAAGGAGGTGCAGGCAAAAGACGTAGATTTTTTGATCAACCGCATTGCGGTTAAACAAAGAAAAGCCCAGGAAGATAACAACAAAAACGCTCAAAGCTACGCCCAACTGGGGCAATATGTAGCAGCTCACCGCAATGACCTTAAGGTAAAGTCACTTGCCTACCTCAATAAGGTAGACTACAGGACAAACAAAGAAAATTCCGACCCGCTCAAATTCAATTCTTTGGTAGCTTTACAGCTAAAATTCCCCCACGTTCCTATCAATAAATTAGGGCAAGACTTGTCTTACTCTGGCATGCTTACTTTTTTGCCCACGGGCTTATTGGGTTTGGTCATTGCCTCGCTCATTGCCGCGTTTATGTCTACCATTTCTACCCACCTCAACTGGGGGTCTTCTTATATTGTCAATGATTTTTACAAACGTTTTGTAAAACCCGAAGCCAAAGACAAAGAACTGGTTTCAGTAGGGCGAGTGTCTACAGTAGTGCTCATGGTATTTGCAGCGGTATTTGCCCTTTTGCTCGAAAATGCCTTGCAAGCCTTCAATATTTTACTACAAATTGGGGCAGGTACCGGGCTTATTTTCATCCTACGTTGGTTTTGGTGGCGCATCAATGCCTACACCGAAATAGTGGCGATGTTCTTTTCTTTCTTTCTTGCCATTTACTTCCAAATTGTCCATACTGCTTTGGGTTTTGCCCCCATTCCTTCGCATATTCAGCTGGTACTGGGCGTGGCATTGACTACAGTTGCCTGGGTGGTTACTACGCTTATCACCCGCCCCACTGACGCCAAAACGCTGCAAAGCTTTTACTTACTTACTACTCCGGGGGGACCAGGTTGGAAAAAGGTACGTCAACAAATAAAAAGCGCCGAAACAACTCTGGATAGCTCCTCTAATGATTGGCAGTTGCCACTTGAAATTTTGGGAATGGTAGTGGGATGTTTTACCGTATACAGTGCCTTGTTTGCCACTGGTTTTTGGCTATACAGTCAAACCACCCCTGCCCTGGTGCTTACTTTGGTAGCCATTGCCGGAGGAATTGGTTTATTTAAAATTTGGGGGAAATTAAGAACAAGGTAGAGCATTATGAGACAAGGCTTTGTACTAATATTTATTATTATGCTGGTTTCTGCTTGCGCAGATAATAAGGCGTCAGATATCAAAGAAAAAAATGAAGTTATTGAGCTATATAATCATCAAAAGTATGGTGAGGCGAGTAAAATTTGTAGACAGATGCTCTTAAAAAATGAGCGCGATATTTTTGCCAACGAAATGTTAGGAATGATTGAGTCAAACCTTGAAAATTATTCGAAAGCACAAAAATACCTCAAAACAGCCATCAAAGTGAACCCTAAGAACTACGAAAACTATTTGTTACTAGGAATTACTTATTTTCATTTAAAGGACTATACTAGGTCAGAAAAACTTTTTTTAGAAACTATAGAGCTTAATAAAAAAGACTACCGAGTTTTTTTTAATCTTGGTCAATTGCAAGCTACTATTGGACAAACAGGTCAATCCATCGTAAACTATTCCAAAGCTATAAAATTAAATGACTCACTACCTTCCTTGTATATGAGTCGTGCAGCTTCCTTTGAAGAAACAAAAGCCCACCAACTTGCAATAGATGACTATACAAAGACTATTCGACTAAACCCTAAACATGCCATTGCTTATTTTTTACGTGGTTATATTTACTTAGATATAGGCAAAAAAAATAAGGCATGTCAAGACCTCAATACAGCAAGAAAGCTGGGTGAACAAATACCTAAAAGCCTTAAATCTGTTTGTAAAGATTAAGGAATATATCATTCGTAACAGCCTGCGGAAAACTTCTAAACTTACCTTATTCAATTAACAGCCCTAAAACATAAGAGGCTAAGGGTACTGGTCGGAAAGTAAGGACGCTTCCCAAGGTAGAGGAATTGGTTTATTTAAAATTTTTGGGAAATTAAAAACGAGGTAGAGCGCTTGATTAAAAAACTTGCAATGGATGTAATTGGTTGCGATAGCAATTTTCATTTGTGTTTTTTAGTTCTTTAAAATATTGATGGATAGTAAAACGATGATTTGACACATACACGTGGCTGATATTTTCGTTATCTTTATTAAAAAAGAGTTATGAGTAGCCTACAATTGATATTTAACAACACCAAGTTTGAAAAATCTTCGACAAGGTATTTACATCGTTTTTCTTCAACTCCTTCTAACCTTTTTGAGCTGCTCGATGACTTAAAAGAAATAAGCTTGGAAGAAGTAAAGGCGTTTAAGCTTGACATAGCCCAACTTACCCAAGAAGACGCCCAACTTTTACTGCACCTGCTGGCTTTTACCTCGCTTTTGAGGCTTCCTTTTACTCCATATAATGCCAATGAAAAGAACGAGCTTTTGAGTACATTAAATCAACTAAGTTTACAAGCCAGCCCATACCTCGATATACTGCCAAAAATTGCGGCTGGTGAAATGTCTTCAACAGAAGCCGAACATTACATGCTCAAAATGCTACACAAAGGGCAAAGCCGCAAAAGTAAAAGAAGAACTGCTAAACGTTTAGAGAATCTATAATAATGAAATACCAGCAAAGAGATATTGTAGAAGTAAACTTTGAGTTGCCCAATGGATTGTTTAAACCACACCCATCTTTAATCATATCGCAAGAAGAAATATACAATACTGAAGAGATTTATTATCTAGCAATAGGACTTTCTTATAAAAAAAAACCTCTGAAACTTGAAAGGTTCGAGGTTTTCGATCGGGCGTGCAGACACTGCCCGAGGCAATGGAAATTCGTAAGAAGATTAATGAAGTGATTTTTGGCAATTGATTTACTCCTTCCCCAACCCACCCACATTTTATAACACAAAAAAACTCCACCAAAGCCCAGGCTGTTGCCCTACTCTGATGGAGTGTATAATTTATAGTTATTGGTATCTAAGGACTTAAGGGCGCCGAAACCTCCAACCCAAAAAACTCATAAGTTACTGAAAATAAACATACTATAAGTTTGTGAACTACTCATAGAACAGGGGGTACCTAGTACCTAAAACCCTTGTCAGGGCTACCAACTAATTCCCCATTCGTCCTTTTTCATTTTCAATACTGGTTTTACGCTTTCTTGCCCGCTTGATTTCTTTACGACCAAAGTTATAAGACAACGAGAAACGCACCTGACGGCTGTCCCAACCACCACTGCCATAAATACTAAGGTTTGGAAAAAAAGTATCGCCTCTCCACGGAGAAGTATACAAAACGTCGTTAAAGGCAAGCCTTGCCGTTATTTTATTGCCCAAAAGTTTTTTCTGGAAAGCAAAATTCAACGCACCTAAACTCTTGACCTGGTAAGTTCCTCCCCACAATGAAGGAGAGCTATACCAACCCGATATTTCGGCAGTAAGCCCACCAGGCAACTTGAAAGTATTTTGCGCATAAAGGCTCATGGCATTTTGAGAAATACCAATAAAGGCGGGATTAGTTGCTTCAAAAATACTACGGTAGGCGTTTAAACTAAAGTAGATGCTCCACCATTTGGTCAAACGGGTAGGATAAGCAATGCCCAGGTTAATTACCCTGCGATTTGCTACATTACGGGTCATCAAAAAGTTACGATTATCTGGCAAAGCCTCGGTTACTTGCGCAAAATAGTCTGAAGTAAAGCTGTAGCTCAACGAAGTAGTCAAGGTGTATTTATAAGTATGCGACAACTTCACATTATCGGTATATTGAGGTTGTAAAAACGGGTTCCCTTTGCGAAAAGACAGTCCATCTATTCTGTACTCAAATGGATTTAATACCTGATAATTGGGTCGGCGAATACGACGGCTGTAGTTCAGTGCCAAGGTATTTGTTCGGTTGAGGTTGTAAGTAAGTCCACCGCTCGGAAACCAGTTTACATAGTCGCGTTTTACCTGATTGTCGGCGTTTGCCTGCATACTTTCCAAGCGTCCGTCAGAGGCGGTGTGCTCCATTCGCAACCCAAATTGTATATTCAGTTTTTTAAACTTTCGGTTATAGTTAAAGTAAGCAGCAGTGACTTGCTCATCATAAAAAAACTCATTGGTTTGAGCAATATTCAATATATCTACCCCTCCTACTCGATCATAAAACTGAAAATTATTATCAGTACTAACCAGTGCATACTTCCCTCCTATCCCAAGCACACCTTTCAAAAAGTTTTGGGTATAATTTAACTGTGCCGAAAACACCCCAATATTTACTGGTGTGTCAAAGAAAGTGATGTTTTCGCTCACGATGATTGCTTCGTCGCCATCAAAAAAGCGGTTGGGTTGCAGGTTGGTGCGGTCGCTAATGTACTGCCCATAGTCTACGTCTATGTTTAACGAACGCCCCTTGTCACCTTCATATTTGTAGTTTACATTGGCATACCCATTAAATGTTTTGTTGTGGGCATCGCTTTCGGCTACCAAGACCTGCGAGGGCGTAGTAGCACCATTGGGGATAATAGGAGTGCGAGAGTCGTTGTTGGCAAACATTTCGTTAAAGCTTCCGGTCACGATGGCACCCAAAGTTGATTTTTTGCTCAAGTAATAGTCAAAACCCAAACGCAGGTTATGCCCATTTCGGTCACGCACTGTTCTGGAGCGAGAATCAAAAGTAGTTCCGTTTTGGATACGATAAAAGTTGATGAAATTGAAGCTTCTGCCTATACGGTTGCTATAAGCGCCATACAAACTTGTTTTTTTGGTACGGTTGTTAAAAGACAAAGAGCTTGTATAGCGATTATACTGTCCGGCAATCAGCCCCAATGATACCGTACCATTGGTTCCTAATGACTTATCACGCTTTAACTTAATGTTTATGATTCCAGCATTGCCTTCTGCATCGTATTTAGACGATGGTTGGGTGATAATTTCAATGGCTTCTATATCGGTTGCTTGCAAGGTTTTGAGGTAGTTGACCAAGTCTTCGCCCCGCAATACCGATGGTTTGCCATTGATATAAAACAATACCCCTGACTTGCCTTCTACCATTACATTGTCGTTGTTATCTACGATTACCCCTGGTGCTTTGCGCAAAAGGTCAAACCCTGAGCTACCCGTAGTACCTACTGTATTGTCTACATTAAACACCGTTTTGTCAGCCAATACCTGTACCAGGGGCTTTTCGGCTTTTACTACTACCTCGCCCAGCGACTCTATATCGTTTTCTAAAGTTATGGCATCCAATGCTTTGGTAGCATTGCCGCTTACGGTAAAGGCCTTAGAGCTATAATCTTTGTAACCCAACACCCTTATTTGCAACTTATAGCTACCTGCTTTCACCATTTTTATGGTAAAAGTTCCGTCATTTTTAGCCACGGCTGCCTTCACCATTTTGTCGCCTGGCGAAGTTAACAGTGCTACTACTGCTGCAATTACAGGTTCTCCATCTTTATCTTTGATTTTGCCCGTTACATCAGCCTGGGCAATAGCCTGGTTTGCCATGAGCAGTACGCCCATAAAAAGTAATAGTAAATTCCTAAACATTTGGTTATATGGTTTTATAATTAAAATTATTGTATTCAGTACATGGCAAAGTGCTGCTGGGTGAGATTATCTGGCTTACTTTGCTATTTTTTATGTCAGCTTCGCTCAAGATATAGACTTGCTAAAGCAATTTTCGTTACAGAAAAAGTCAGATTTTTTTATTTGGATGTTTATAGTTCGTTATTAGTTGTACCCTTGGGTATTTTTTTCAATTTTCTTTGTCAAATTTTCATGGTATTTGTGGTATGAGTCGTCTTGGGCAGGTTTTTATTACAATGTTTCCAAAAAGTTTTTAAACTTTCCATTATCATTTAAAACAATACACTGATACTTTATAACTATTCCTAGAAAACACCGCTTGGTAAGTTAGCACAACGATATTAACAAAAAGCTTTTTCAGCAAATTATATTTCACATAAAAAGCATTCCCTAATACTTAATTCTGGCATATAAAGGCTCTATATACTTATCACTACCTTTGTTTCATTGTACTTTTTTTTAAGTCAAAGTTAAGAATGATTGATTTCTTAACTATTTTGTTCTTTCCTACAGTCCTTTTCTATACTTTTGTACTTTATTACGAAAAGTACTCATGCAAAACATTAGAAATATTGCCATCATTGCCCACGTAGACCACGGTAAAACTACGTTGGTAGATAAAATTATTCACTTCTCTCAACTTTTCCGCGAGAATCAGGAATTTGGAGAGCTTATTCTTGATAACAACGACCTGGAACGTGAACGTGGAATTACCATTGTTTCCAAAAACGTGTCTGTACGTTATAAAGACACCAAAATCAACATTATTGATACTCCTGGTCACGCCGACTTTGGAGGAGAAGTTGAACGTGTGCTTAAAATGGCAGATGGTGTATTACTTTTGGTTGATGCATTTGAAGGGCCTATGCCACAAACCCGTTTTGTGTTGAGCAAAGCTTTGGCGTTGGGGCTTAAGCCAATTGTGGTAGTAAACAAAGTAGACAAAGAAAACTGTCGCCCCGATGAGGTGCACGAGATGGTATTTGACTTGATGTTTAGCCTGGATGCCACCGAAGAACAGTTAGACTTCCATACTATTTATGGTTCGGCTAAAATGGGTTGGATGGATACACAATGGGAAAAACCAACTGATACTATCGAGCCATTGCTTGGGGCAATTGTAGATATTATACCTCCTGCCCCAAGCAACGAAGGTACCCCTCAAATGCAAATTACTTCTTTAGACTTTTCTTCGTTTGTAGGGCGTATTGCTATCGGACGTGTGTTTAGAGGTACTTTGAAGGAAGGTGAGTTTATGGCGTTGTGCAAAAACAACGGCGAGGTAAAGAAGGTACGTATCAAGGAGCTACACGTATTTGAAGGTTTAGGCAAAGCCAAAGTTCAAGAAGTAAAATCTGGCGAAATCTGTGCCATTACTGGTATCGAAGGTTTTGACATTGGTGACACCATCACCGACTGGGAAAACCCAGAACCATTGCCACGTATTGCCATCGATGAGCCTACCATGAGTATGTTGTTTACAATTAACAACTCTCCGTTTTTTGGCAAAGAAGGTAAGTTTGTAACTTCTCGTCACTTGCGTGACCGTTTGTATAAAGAAACTGAAAAAAACCTGGCACTTAAGATTGAGGCAACCGACAGCGAAGATAAGTTTTTGGTGTATGGACGTGGTATCCTGCACTTGTCGGTATTGATTGAAACTATGCGTCGCGAAGGATACGAGTTTCAGGTAGGACAGCCCCAGGTATTGTTCAAAGAAGTAGACGGTAAAAAACACGAGCCGTTTGAGACTTTGGTAATTGATGTTCCTGAAGTATCTTCCGGAAAAGCCATTGAGCTTGCTACCAAACGTAAAGGTGAGTTGTTGATTATGGAAAGCAAAGGCAGCTGGCAACATCTTGAGTTTAGTATTCCTGCCCGTGGTCTGATCGGTTTGCGTAATGACATTTTAACGGCAACTGCAGGTGAGGCAGTAATGAACCACCGCTTTGACGAATACAAGCCTTATAAAGGTGAAATAGAAACACGAATCAATGGTTCGTTGATCTCTATGGAAGACGGTATGACAAAAGGTTACTCGCTCGACAAACTGCAAGATCGTGGTATTTTCTTTATTGAGCCAGGCGATGTAGTATATACTGGACAAGTAATTGGTGAGCATAGCCGAATGAACGACTTGATGGTAAACGTACAGAAGGGTAAGAAATTGACCAACATGCGTGCATCGGGTACTGACGACAATACCAAGATTGCTCCTAAGAAAACTTTCTCGCTGGAAGAGTCGCTTGAGTACATCCAAAAAGACGAATATGTAGAGATTACTCCTGAAAATATTCGTTTGCGTAAGATTTACCTCAACGAACACGAGCGTAAAAAAATGGCGCAAAAAATGTAAAAAATAAGGTATCAATACCTTCAAATTATATAAATTTAAAAACCCCGTTGAGCAGATGATTCAACGGGGTTTTGCTTTTCAAGTGCTAGTGCTACATAGCCTTGAATGTTTACCAGCTTTATTTTACCAACGGCTTGCCTTTCAAATAATGATTCAACCAGTTCATCTCTATTTTTATTTTTGTAAACTGGTTGGCTGGTGACTGCCAGAAATGACCTTCTTTGGGGAACAATTGGGTGCCCATTTCAATGAATAAAAAGAACTAAAAGACACTTTAGTCAAAGGAGTCATCTCTTGCTTATTTCCTGCCTTATCTAAGGTAACCCTCCACATCTGATAGGCTACTTTATCTTTTTTCAGGTTATTTTTTCGAGTAACTACCACTATGTAACGTCCATTAGGAGACACAGTGAGCCCACTAAAATTGGTTTGCTGCATGTACTCTTCAAGAGTATAACTGTTTTTCTGCGCATAAATAATAGGTGTTAGTAACATGGCTTACTCTACCCTACTATTTTTTCGCCTCGGTTTGTGTCTTCACAAATCGCCTCGTCGTAGCGCCTGTAAATAGTGTTTTTCAGAGTTCCAGTCAGCTCGTGGAGACACCATAGCCGTCAGGCTAATTTTTTTTTCACTCCGTAAAACATCTTTCAGTGACCAAGTTTTGGCGATTCGATCAGCGCGTGGGGACACTCGCTGAGGCGGTGACGGTATTTTTGAGTGAATTTTCTACATTTTTTATTATACTTCTCTTAACCTGACGGCTATGGTGGAGACACGAGCTGAGGCGATGACAGTACTTTTGAAAAACCGAAGCTACAGTTTTACTATGCTGAGCTCAACGAAGTTAAAAGCTGGGGAGAGTACAAAACTCCCCAAAAACATGTAAATTAACTGTTACTAAACGCTGGTTTTATCTATTTTTTTGCTTCACTGTTACATTGTTAAAACTTTATCCAAAAACCTGGGTTTGATTCAAGGGGAGGCTGTTTTGAAATATGTCGCCCCAAAAAAACACAGCCATTTAAATGATGTTTTAGTACCCATAATGCCTATGAACGAAGACACTATTTTGGTGGTAGACGATGATAAGGATAATTTGCAGGTTGTGATCCACTATTTGGAAAGCAAAAACAAGCATTACCATTTTTTAAGTGCACCCAATGGCCTGGTGGCTATGCGGGTGCTACAAAAGCGATTGCCCGACCTGATCATTACCGATTGGGACATGCCTTTAATGAATGGCATTGAGCTGATAAGACAGTTAAAAACCCAGCCCAGTACTGCCGATATTCCGGTAATTATTATTACTGGAGTAAACACTGACCATCAAAACCTTCAGATAGCTTTTGAAGCTGGTGCAGTGGATTATATTCGTAAGCCAGTAAACCACCTGGAGCTATATGCCCGCATTGGTTCAGCATTGAGTACCTATAAGGCAATGCGCACCATCAAACGGCAACAGGTCATTATTGAAGACCAAAAAAACCGGGAGCTAAGTACACAAACAATTCAGCTTACACAAAAGAATCAATTGCTCCATGCGATTCAAGAGAAGGTACAAACAGTGGCTTATAAGCTCCGGGGAGAGCTCAAACAAGAAGTAAGACAAATAGAAAAATTGATTAAAAGTAACTTGAGTCTCGACAATGAATGGGATGTTTTTCGCTTGCATTTTGAGAATGTACACCCTCATTTTTTTGAAGATTTACAGCAACGTTACCCTGGCTTGAGCCTGAATGACCAAAGGCATTGTGCTTATTTGAAAATTGGTTTGTCGAACAAAGAAATTGCCCATATTTTTAATATTTCGGCGTCCAGTGTGATTACCCATCATTATAGAATCAAGAAAAAAATTGGCATGACAGGTGAACAAAAGTTGGTGGATTTTATTCTTCAAATGGGTTAGGACGAAGCGTTTTAAATTACGAATGAGAGAGCCGCTCATTGCTATTGCTTAAGCCCAAGCTATTTTTTATCTACTTGATATTTGTAGTTTTGCAAGTGCTTTGTCATAAGAAAGCGATTGTTGCGGTGTATATTATACTCAATAGTCCATAGTATTTAGTCGATAGTCGATAGCTGATTCGAGTAAATGTTTACCTTGTTAAATACTGTAAACCAGTATTTTATATTAAGATTGCTTACTCAATTTATTTTTAAAAGTGTGTCGGTTTTACGCCCAAACACCCAATTAAATAGTTTTTAAATTCGTAAATAACTGAGAACCAGCAAACAACTTTGACTAAAATCACTGCATAGTATTGATACTATAAGCAACGGGCTCGTGATGGCAAGCGATTATAAGGAATAGTACCAAAATAAATTTACATTTTTAACGTCATCTTTCGCTGACAGAATTCGTTAAAAAAACTTGACGTAGCGCTGCTATGACGCCGTCCCGCAGGGCTGGCTCAATATCCACTGGATATTGCCCTGCCTCTCCTGACAACAAAATATTTTGGCGTTACTATAGAACTTTATTTTTACACCATTCCTAAGCCTATCACCAAGAAGAGAATAATAGATGAAGAAAATCACTTTCATAAGCCTGCTTTGGGTATGTTTTACTGGTTGCCAAACCAAGCCTTACGAGGGCATCACCATTGCCACGGCTGCCAATATGCAGTTTGCTATGCAAGCACTTACCAAAGCGTTCAAACAGAAGTTTAAAATTGACTGCAGGGTAGTGGTGGGGTCTTCAGGAAAGCTCACCGCACAAATAAAAGAGGGAGCTCCTTATCAAGTATTGGTATCTGCAGACATGAAATACCCTCAGACTTTGTATAAAGCAGGCTTGAGTAGTGCCCCCAAAACTTATGCCTGGGGCAAACTGGTGCTTTGGACTCAAAAACCTGACCTTAAGCTCCACCTGGGTACGCTCACACAGCAAGGCATTCGCCATTTGGCAATAGCCAACCCCAAAACAGCCCCTTATGGAGCAGCGGCTGTGGCAGTGCTCAAACAACAAGGCGTGTATGACCAAATAAAACCGAAGCTGGTATACGGCGAAAGCATTGCCCAAACCAATCAATTTATTATTTCTCAAACTGCCGACGTTGGGTTTACCGCCAAAGCGGTGGTGTTGTCGCCTCGGCTCAAAAACAAGGGCAAATGGATTGATATCGCCCCTACTTTGTACCCGCCTATAGCCCAAGGCATTGCTGTAATCTTACCTAAAGGCAAGCAACACAAAGTCGAGGTACAACGCAACCTGGAGAATGCCAAAGCCTTTGAAAAATTTTTGTTTACTCCTGCTGCCCAACATATTTTACAACAGTACGGATATACCACTCGCTCATTAGTCAAATGAACCAACTTACCGGAAATATCACCTCCATCAACAGTCAAGCGCACCTGTCGTTAGTGCAAGTACTGGTAGCTCAACACACTTTGCAGGTGTTGCTGATAGACACTCCACAAACTGCAGAGTACCTGCAAACGGGACAAAACATCGAGTTATTGTTTAAAGAAACCGAAGTATTGCTTGCTTTGGCGCCCCTTTCGGGAAATATAAGCGTGCCTAATCAATTGCCGTGTACCGTACAAGCTATAGTAGAAGATACCTTATTGAGCAAAGTATCACTTGATTTTGCCGGATACCGCATTACCTCGGTAGTAACCACCCCTGCCCTACAACAAATGCAACTAGCCTTGGGGCAACAAGTGGTGGCTATGGTCAAAGCAAACGAAATCATGTTGGCCTCATGATCGACTGGACTCCCATCATATTGACGTTTCAGTTGGCGCTGGTTACTACTGTTTTGCTGCTGTTGGTATCGTTGCCCCTGGCATACTGGCTGGCAACTACCCGCTCGCGACTTAAGCCAGTGATAGAAACCCTGGTAAGCATGCCCCTGGTACTCCCCCCCACTGTATTGGGGTTTTATTTGCTGTTGGCGCTCAGCCCTCAGTCCGCTTTAGGGGGGCTGCTGGAAGGCGTCGGGCTACGGCTTATTTTCTCTTTCGAGGGATTAGTCATTGCTTCTATGCTGTACAGTTTACCGTTTATGGTGCAACCTATTCAGGCAGGCTTTAGCAACTTGCCTCTGTCGCTTACCGAAGCCGCCTACACTATGGGCAAGTCAAAGCGTACCACTTTATTGAGGGTATTGCTCCCCAACTTGCGCCCTTCGTTGCTTACAGGTGTTGTGTTGGCTTTTGCCCACACCATTGGCGAGTTTGGGGTAGTGTTAATGATTGGGGGCAACATTCCGGGCAAAACCAAGGTGGCATCTATTGCCATTTACGACGAGGTAGAAGCCCTCAACTATGCCACAGCCAATGCCTACTCCTTGTTTTTGCTGGTGGTAGCATTTCTTATTTTGCTGGCAGTATATACCATCAACGGGGGGTATTTAAAGCAATAGTCCATAGTATTTAGTCGATAGCTGATTCGAGTAAATGTTTACCTTGTTAAATGCTGTAAGCCAGTATTTTATATTAAGACTGCTTACTCACTTTATTTTTAAAAGTGTGTCGGTTTTACGCCCAAACACCCAATTAAATAGTTTTTAAATTCGTAAATAACTGAGAACCAGCAAACAACTTTGACTAAAATCACTGCGGAGTATTGTAAAGGGGAAGCATTAGGTAACTTGAGTACTGAGATGCTCACAGATACATTTTCATATCCAGGCTTTGCCAGGCAATAATGATGGTAGGGCTTTCTTATAAAAAATGAGCAACCTCTCTGAAGCTTGCAAAAACACGAGGTTTCGTTCGGGCGTGGAGACACTGCCCTCCGAGGGCAAGCTCGGAGCAGGCGAGGCGGAAGGTGTTCCCAAGCACTTTTTCTATCCAGGCTTTGCCAGGCAATGATGATAGATGAAAACAGGTGAGTTGTGAAAACAACAAACGGCAAATACGCTTGATACTTGCCGCTTGTTGTTGGAGTCTTATGGTGCAAAACTCAACCCACTATTTCTTAGTCAAGCGGGCAATCATCTGCTCTAATACCTGCCTGGTGGCAGGATTCCACCATTGGTTAAGAGTAGCTTCCAGTTTGGCCTCTTCCTGACGTTTTATTCTATCTAATACCTCGTAGCGTAACAATAACTTGCTGGTTTGCCATACATCTTTGCCAAACTGTAGGTATTGCTGCATTTTGGCTTCGGCAGTCTCCAACACTTTCTCTGGTGCAACCACCTCGTCGACCAACCCATACTCGGCAGCCTCTTGCACGTTCAGGAGTTTGCCTTCCATCAAAAACTGATAAGCCCGGCGTTCGCCTAACCACATGGCATACAGGCTCGATATACTTTCGTTGATAAGAATGCCTACTGGTACCTCGTTCAAGCCGATTTGGTATTTGCCTTCTGCCATTACTCTATAGTCACAACAAACCGCCAGCACACAACCACCCGCCGGACTGTGCCCGGTAATAGCTGCCACCAGGGGCTTACGAAAAGCGGCCATTTCGTAAATCATACCAAAAAAACTCTCCCAAAAGGCTTTGATCTCTTCGCTGTCATAGTTGTACAACTCTATCACGTCTAAACCTGCCGAAAAGAAGTTTTCTTTGCCGTTTAAAATCACCCCTCCTACCTTGGTGTCTTCGCTATACTCTTTGATTATTTGGCGTAACTCAGTCACCATTTGGGCATTCATTGCATTGGCTCTTCCCCTGTCTAAAGTTACAATGGCATAACCGTTTTTCAGGGTTGTTTGTAGTGTTTCCATATTATTTATTTTTAGTTCTTTATCGCAGCAATTAGCCCTTCCTTACTGTAGACTTAAGCAGGGCAACTCGCTTTATATTCTCACATTTGCAAATATACTATTTTCGCTTGGTATTCCGCCTCGCCTGCTCCGAGCTTGCCCTCGGAGGGCAGTGTCTCCACGCCCGATCGAAACTTCGCACTTTACATGGGTAATTTGGCAGGCTTGCTATAGCCAATAAGGTAAATCACAGTACCAAACATGTGGCGGGCTTTGCCTATTTTCCATTCATACGCTTCTGTTTCCGGAATGGCGCTCACCATTTGCCTCAAGTCTTTGGGCGTGTACAGCCGCAACACCGACACAAACCCGTCCCAAATAGTGCATAAGGGGATGACAGGAACAAGGTAGGTAAATAATAATCGACTCCACTTAAAAGGACGCACAAAAGGGGTGAGTACTAACATCAATACCAATAACACTATAGTGTTGATAATGATTTGAAATAAGGACTTGTCTATAGGTTCAAAAATGCCAATGGGAGTTTTTCGTTCCACGGCAGTGGCAAGTATTTGCTGGGCTTGGGCAGGGCGAAAGTGATGAAACCCATTAAAGATCGTCCAAAAGCCTTGGGGAGTATCTGCTGGGGGGTTGGCAGCATCTACAGGCGTGGTTTTAAAATCAATGTCACCATTAGAAGCTTTCTGTACATATTCAAAAGCTTTGATATTGGGATACAAATCACTGAGGGTTGCCCGAAAAGGTGTTTTAGAATCTTGTTTGAGGTGTTTTCTAATGAGGAGCATAGAGCCACCCCCACCCGAACAAAAATCTACCAGGTGATGACGGTCACTTTTTTGCTGGGCTTCGCGCAAATGCGGAATCACGGCACGAAACACGTCAAAGGTCTGCATCATAAACCGTAAAAAATCGGTTTGGCCTTCGCGAATGACAGCTGGATACCAGGGAAAATCTTCTATTTCGAATAAGTGTAGACGGGGCATTTTTTTGGGCGACAAGCTACAAGACTACAGCCATAAGTGCAAGCAAGGGTGGCGCTTTTTAAGGGAGCGTTCATTTAAATTGTGCTTTTTGAAAAATAAATACTGATAATCAGCGGGTTAAAATTTTTAGACACAATTTTTTGAACGCTCCCCTTTTTAACTGTAACCTTGTAGAATTGTCAAGCAATGGTACGCCTGAATACCGGCTTACCAATACTCATAAATCCGGCTAATTTTTCCATCCTTAAACTCAAACAAGGTCATTTTGCGCTCGCCTTCGCTTAACTTGCCCGTTTTTGCATCTCTGATAATAAAGGCTCTTTTTACGGCTACTGCATTGAGCCCCACAATCATTTTCGTCACCTTTACATCGGCTTCTCTGCCATTGTAGTTGCCTTTTTTCTGATTATTTACATAACCATTGTAGAGACTCTTACGGGTATATACTCCTCCATACTTGGGGTGCACGTAGGTAAAATCAGGGCTAAATAGCTCAAAAATAGCCTCTATGTCTGCCAAGGTAGACCCGGTTTGAAACACCTTAATGTTGAGTTGGTAATATTTTTTGGTCAATGCAACCAACGAGTCTTTATGGTGGCTAACCGGTGGGTTAGATTGGGCAAAGCTTAATTGCGACAACATCAGTATACCTAGCAGGTAACTGAGGTTTAAAAGTTGGTTTTTCATATATTTTCAATGGTTATACTTTAGCGCTCTGGTTGTGACCCAACCATGGCTTTGTGTCAATATTGACCCTGCTAATTAATACAATTATGAATATTTTTCAAGGTACTGGACAAGCTATCTTATCCCATCACCCAAATAGCACCTCAATTTTGACCCATTCCTAAATCATGCGCACCAACTCAAAATCTGGTGCATCTAAGCCTTTTAGTTTATACACTCACAGTATTTGTATATTACAATAGCTTTAATCATTCAAAACCATATAAAAATAGTCATAAAGTCAGAAAAAAAATTCGGATTTAAATAGCAGAAAAACGTTCTTGGTAAGGATTTTTAAAAAGCTTTGATAGTTTCGCGCCGCTTGTTTAGGTCAGTATATGAGTATACCTCTACCTAAATAAAGTTATATTTTTAATTAGTGATCTTTCATAAATAATTTGAGCTGTTAAAGTGTATCTATTGCCTTCATTCTTCTCAAAAAAAAGTTTCATAGCTTTGGCTATGCACCGTTTTTTTTGAATCGTTTGAGAACAGTATATTTTCTTGAATTGGCACATCTTATTTTTTCCAGATCACTTACCTGCAAAAACATAGTTTAAACATGAATTTAATGAACCTTAACAAAGTATTACTAGCCTTGGTACTAGGGCTTGTAATGGTGGCTTGCGCCAAAAAAGACAACGCACTTGCCCCAGTTGCTGGCGGTGCACAAGTGAATGTAAAAAATGGCAGAGCAGTATTTGCCAACGAAGATGCCTTTAAACAATTTATGGCTTATGCCAAAAAAGCCAACTTTAATAGCGAGTACTTAAGCCAAATCAACGCTATGGAGCAAAAGGGATTTCGCTCACTACAGCCTGAACGTGGACAAAACTCATCGGCTTATGTCAGCCGTACCGAACAACGTAAAATCACTGAACACGATAAGCTCAACAAAATGTACCCTACAGCACGTGCATTGAGCAATCCTCAAGGCATAGACGATGAGGATGCTTTGATTGCTGACCCTTTCTTTGCTTCTGTGCTTAATGAGCAACGCGAAGTACAAGTAGGCAACAAAGTATACAAGTACACTGTAGAGGGGGTTTTTGTAGTAAACGCTGACAAAATAAAAGATTTGTATAAATTTATTGCGGCCGAAGAAGCAGCTCAAATGGCTGCGCCTAACCGTCGTTTTGCCAAAGAGCAAGAGGTGCAATCAATCAACAAAGACATTGTGTTGATCAGACCTGCGCAGAAATATGAATCAATGAAAATTGTATTGGACAGTGAGTGTACTACCTGCAAGAAAC